>CAMHRJ010000094.1 GCA_946187475.1 uncultured Clostridia bacterium
CATTGCCGCCCTGTGACGGAGTTTAACGACCGTTTCCACACCCTGCTGGACGATATGCGCCAGACCCTGGCCAAGTCCGGCGGCGTGGGCCTTGCCGCGCCCCAGGTGGGTGTGCTGCGCCGGGCGGTCATCGTCCTGGAGACCAACGTGGCCGAGGACGAGGAAGAATACATGATCGAGCTGGTGAACCCCGAGATCATCGAGCAGGACGGCGAGCAGGTGGGGGCCGAGGGCTGCCTCAGCATTCCCGGCGAGTTCGGCGTCGTCAAGCGTCCCCAGCACGTGAAGGTGCGCGCTCAGGACCGCAACGGCAACTGGTTCGAGGTGGAGGGCGAGGGCCTCACCGCCCGGGCCTACTGCCACGAGCTGGACCATCTGGACGGCACCCTCTTTGTGGACAAGGCCAGCCGTATGCTCACGGATGAGGAACTCAAAGAGCTCGGCATCGCGGAGGATAACGACTGATGCGCGTGGTGTTTATGGGCACGCCGGACTTCGCTTCCTCGTCTCTGGTGCGGCTGCTGCGCTCGAACCATGAGGTCATCGGCGTTTTTACCCAGCCGGACAAGCCCGTCGGCCGAGGCATGAAGCTCCAGCCCAGCCCGGTGAAGGCCGTGGCGTTGGAGGCGGGCCTGCCGGTCTACCAGCCGGAAAAGGTGAAAAACGGCGAAGCGCTGGAGATCCTGAAGGAGCTGCAGCCGGACATCCTTGCCGTGGTGGCCTATGGCAAGCTCCTGCCGGAGGACGTGCTGCAGCTGCCGAAGTATGGCGCTGTGAACGTCCACGGTTCGCTCCTGCCCAAATATCGCGGCGCTGCGCCCATCCAGTGGGCGGTTTTGAACGGCGATCAGACCACCGGCGTCTCCACCATGTTCCTGGCCAAGGAAATGGACGCCGGCGACGTGATTTTCTCCGAGGAGACGCCCATCGGCGAGCAGGAGACAGCAGGGGAGCTCTTCGACCGTCTGGCGGTCATGGGAGCGGAGCTTCTGGTGAAGACCCTGGACGCCATCGAGGCGGGCACCGCTCCGCGCACGCCCCAGAACCACAGCGAGGCCACATTCACCACCATGATCACCAAGGACCTCTGTCCCATCGACTGGAACCGTCGGCCCCGGGAGATCGTCAAGCACGTCTGCGGCCTCTCACCCTGGCCCACGGCCACGGCAGAGCTGGACGGCCAGACCATGAAGATCCACAAGGCGGAAGCCTCTGAAATGAAAACCTCCGCTGCCCCCGGCACGATCATCGCCGCCGGGAAGCAGGGAATCACCGTTGCCTGCGCGGACGGCGCCGTGACCATCACGGAGCTCCAGGCCCCGGGCAAAAAGCGGATGCGCGCGGCAGACTGGCTGCTGGGCCATCCCCTCAGCGTCGGATGAGCACCGCTCGGGAAGCGGCCCTCGCCGCGCTGCAAAAATGGAGAACCAACGCCGCCTGGTCCGACGCCGCGCTGAACGCCGCCATCGGCCGGGCCGGCCTGGACCGCAGGGACGCTGCGCTGGCCTCCCGCATCTGCTACGGGACGCTGCAGAATCTGGCCCTGCTGGACGCCGTCATCGACGCTTATTCCTCGACGCCGGCCCGGAAGCTGGAGCCCAAAGTGCTGGACATCCTCCGCATCTCGGTCTACCAGCTGCGCTTCCTGCGGCAGATTCCGGCCCACGCCGCCGTGAACGAGGCGGTGGCCCTCTGTAAAAAAAGCGGCTGCGCCCGGGCTGCCGGACTGGTGAACGCGGTGCTGCGCCGGGTGTCGGAACATCCCGACGCCCTTCCGCCGCTTCCGGAAGGGGAGGCGGAGCGCCTGAGCGTCCTTTACAGCCATCCAAAATGGCTGGTGGAACTGCTTTTGGCGGAACATGACGGTGCTTTCGTGGAGGCGTTTTTGCGTGCCAACAACGCCGTTCCGCCCGTCTGTCTCCAGACCAATACGCTGAAAACCACGACCTCTGCTTTGCTCCAAACGCTCACAGAGGCCGGATTTGACTGTGAAATCCACCCCGCGCTGCCGGACGCGCTGCTCTGCGCCGGCGGTGATCTGGCGGGCACCGATGCCTTCCGGAACGGGGAATTCTATATTCAGGACGCCGCTGCCCGCATGGCGGTGCTGCGTGCCGGCGTCGCGCCCGGCATGACGGTGCTGGACGCCTGCGCCGCTCCCGGCGGCAAGAGCTTTGCCGCCGCCATCCAGATGCAGAACACCGGCAGCATCCGCTCCTGCGACCTGCATGAGAACAAGCTCAAGCGCATCCGCGAGGGCGCGGAGCGGCTGGGCATTGCGATTCTGGAGACCGCCGCCTGCGACGCCAGACAGCAGTCGGGCAGCTACGACGTGGTTCTGGCGGACGTACCCTGCTCCGGCCTGGGCGTCATCCGCAAAAAACCGGAGATCCGCTACAAGGAGCCCGCTCCGCTGGAAAACCTCCCGGCCCTCCAGGGGGAGATCCTCTCCCACTTGGCCGACTGCGTGAAGCCCGGCGGCGTGCTGCTCTATTCCACCTGCACCATCCTGCGCCGGGAAAACGAAGCCGTGGCAGAGGCCTTTCTCGCCAGCCACAGCAATTATTCCTGCGAGGAAATGCGTACCCTCTGGCCGCAGGTTGACGGCACAGACGGATTTTTCATCTGCAAACTGAGGAGATCCCTATGATTGATTTAAGGTCCCTGTATCCGCAGGAGATCGAGACCCTGCTGGAAACCTGGGGCGAGCCGAAGTACCGGGCCAAGCAGGTGTTTTCCTGGCTCAGCCGGGACATCCAGAGCTTCGACGACATGACGAACCTCTCCAAGTCCCTGCGCGAAAAGCTGAAAGCGGAATGCACCCTCACGACCCTGACCATGCTCCGCAAACAGGTCTCCCAGCAGGACGGCACCATCAAATACCTCTGGCAGCTGCCGGACGGCGATGCGGTGGAGACCGTAGTCATGCGCTATAAGCACGGCAATACGGTCTGCATCTCCTCCCAGGTGGGCTGCCGCCAGGGCTGCGCCTTCTGCGCCAGCACCATCGGCGGCCTGGTGCGTTCACTCACCAGCTCCGAAATGCTCCAGGAGGTGCTGTGCTCCCAGTCGGAGTCCGGCATGAAGATCTCCAACATCGTCCTCATGGGCATCGGAGAACCTCTGGACAATTACGACAACGTCATCCGGTTCCTGCGTCTGGTGAACCACCCCGACGGCGCGAACATCGGCATGCGGCACATTTCGCTTTCCACCTGCGGCCTCATCGAGCGCTTTGACGATCTGGCGGCGGAGGATCTGCCCCTGACGCTGTCCGTTTCGCTCCACGCTCCGGACGACGAGACCCGCTCCAGGATCATGCCTGCCAACCGCGGACGCGGGGTGGAGGCGCTGATCGACGCCTGCGAGCGGTATTTCGACCAGACCGGACGCCGAATCTCCTTTGAATACGCCATGATCGACGGTGTGAACGACACGCCTTATCACGCGCGGCTTCTGGCCAAGCACGCCAGACGCTGCAGCGCCCATGTGAATCTGATTCCCCTCAACCACGTGGAGGAGCGCACCTTCCAGCCCTCCACGCCGGAGCATATGCGCCGCTTCATCTCCATCCTGGAGCAGGCGGGCGTGAACGCCACGGTTCGCCGGAGTCTCGGAGGAGACGTGGACGCCTCCTGCGGCCAGCTGCGCAAGAAAGTGAAGGAAAACCGCGCATAATACAGTTGCAAGATACACTTCAAACGGAGGTGCCGCCTGTGAAGCATTTTTCGTTAAGTGAAAAAGGACCGGTCCGCCGGGACAACCAGGATCGTGCCGCCACGGCTTACCTGAGGTCCGGACGCTGTGCCGTTGCCGTGGTCTGTGACGGCATGGGCGGGGCCCGGGCCGGCCAGATCGCCAGCTCTCTCGCCTGCGAGACCTTCCTGGACGATCTGCGCAGCCATCTGGAGGCGGGGCGCTCCAACGCGGCGCTGCTGCCCCACTGGATGCGTCAGGCCTGTGAACGGGCCAACCGGGAGGTCTATGAGCGCGCCGAGTCCGACGACGACTGCGCCGGAATGGGCACCACGCTGGTGGCGGCTGTGCTGCGCGGACATCGGGCCCAGCTTCTGAACGTGGGCGACAGCCGGGCCTATCTGATCGGATACCGCCATCTGAAACAGATCACCCACGACCACTCCTATGTGGCCGATCTGGTGGCATGTGGAAGCCTCTCGCCTGAGCAGGCGGCGGTGCATCCCAACCGGAACCTGATCACCCGCGCCGTTGGCGTGGAGGCACGTGTGGAGGCAGATCTCTACTCTGTCCGGCTTCGCCCCGGGGAGGCGCTGCTGCTCTGCAGCGACGGGATCGTCAACGCCCTTGGGGAGGAGCGGATGCGAAAGCTCTGCCGTGCCCACCGGGACCCGGAAGCGCTCTGCCGCGCGCTGATCGACGCGGCCGCGGCGCTGAACGCCCGGGACAACATCACCGCCGCAGTCCTGAAACCTTGAATCGGAGGCCCCTATGGAACGTTCTCAGAATAAATATATCGGTACGCTGCTGGATGAGCGCTATGAGCTCCAGGAGATCATCGGCTCCGGCGGCATGTCCGTTGTCTATAAGGCGCTGGATCACCGCCTGAACCGCTATGTCGCTGTGAAGATGCTCCGGGAGGAGAGCTTTGCCGATCCAGAGCTCAAGGCCCAGTTTCAGGCCGAGAGTCAGGCCGTCGCCATGCTCTCTCACCCGAACATCGTCTCAGTCTATGACGTGAGCCACTCCAGCGATGTGGAATACATCGTCATGGAACTGATCGAGGGCGTCACCCTCAAGCAGTATATCTCCGGCAAAGGCAGACTCACGCCTCAGGAGACGCTGTTTTTCGCAAACCAGATCTGCCAGGCCCTGCAGCACGCCCATGAGCACGGCATCGTGCACCGGGACATCAAGCCCCAGAACATCATGATCGACCGGACCGGCGTGGTGAAGGTGGCCGACTTCGGCATCGCCGCCCTGGAGCATGAAACCGGGGATGAGCGCTCCGACACGGCCATCGGCTCGGTGCACTATATCGCCCCCGAGCAGGCCCGCGGTCTGGAGGCCGATGCCCGAAGCGATCTCTATTCCCTGGGCGTCGTCATGTATGAGATGCTCACCGGCCAGCTGCCCTACGATGGGGACAAGCCGGAGGAGGTTGCCCTGAAGCACATTGCCGGCACGGCGGTGCGTCCCTGCAAGATCGTTCCGGAGATTCCGGAGCGGCTGGAGTTCATCACCATGAAGGCCATGTGCGCCGACCTCAACCAGCGCTATCCCAGCGCGGAGCGGATGCTCCAGGACATCGACGCCTTCCGCACCACCAGCCAGAAGGCCCGTCGGGCGGCCCAGGCGGCCCGGCAGCCGCAGCCTGTCGAGCCGCAGCCGGAGGAGGAAGTGGATGACCTGGAGGAACGTGTTCCGGAGCGGGAGCCCATCAGCATCCTGGGCGTGGGCAAGGAGCTCACGGAGGCCCAGTATGCCCGCCGGAAGAAGCGCGCCCGCCGCGTCAGCTTCTTCACCGGCATCTTTGCCGTGACCCTGGTGGCTCTGGGCCTGTTCACCTTCCTGTGGCACTATATGCTGCGCGACATTTTCTCCGCCGCTGAGCGGATCGATGTGCCGGACTTCACCGGTAAGAACTATGAGACCGTCATCAACGACCGGGATCTGGACGAATTCCGCTTCACGGTGGTCTATACCGTGGACCCGGAGATCGCCGAGGGCGTTGTGGTTTCCCAGACGCCGGAGGCGGGCAAGAGCATGATGATCGTCCCCGAGGGCATCGACGTGCAGCTGACGGTCAGCACCGGCATCGTCCTGACCAAGATTCCTTATGTCATCAACTGGGAGGAGGAGGAAGCGGTCTCCACCCTGGAGGACGCGGGCTTCCTGGTGCAGACCGAGGTGCAGGAGTCCAAGAACGTCACGGAGGGCTATGTAGTCTCCGTAGACCCGGAACCCGGCCAGTCTCTGGCTGCGGGCTCCATCGTCAAGCTGATCATCAGCGGCGGCCCGGAGCTGCGCACCGTGAAGGTGCCGGACGTGATGGGCCTGTCGGAATCTGCGGCCATCGTCCGCATTGAGAGCTACGGCCTCACCCTGGGCGACGTCTACCGCGAGGAGAACGAGAACCCTGCCGGAACCGTCTTCCGCCAGAGCAGTGCCGCCGGCACGGACGTGGCGGAGTTTACGAAGATCTATCTCTGGATTTCCACCGGCCTCGGCGACAATGCCGAACCGGAGGCATCACCGACACCCACACCAACTGCAGCACCCTGATTGGAGGGAATCTATGCCGCAAGGCGTTATCATCAAAGCCCTGAGCGGGTTCTATACTGTGAGCACCCCGGAAGGGATGTTCACCTGCAAGGCCCGGGGCCGCTTTCGCCACGACGGCACCAGCCCGCTGGTGGGCGACCGGGTGGAGGTCCTGCCGGAGGGCGAGGGCAAGGGCCGCGTGGAACAGGTGCTGCCCCGTCGCAACCGCTTCATCCGTCCTGCCGTGGCGAACATCGACCAGATCGTCATGTTTGCCTCCGGCGCAAACCCGGTCACGGACCCCTTTCTGATCGACCGGGTCACGGCCATCGCCGCCCACTGCGGATGCGAGACCGTCATCTGCATTAACAAAACCGATCTGGATGCCGCCCAGCGGCTGTTCGAGATCTATACCGCAGCCGGCTTTCCCGTGGTGCGCACCAGCGCCGAGACGGGGGAGGGCGTGGAGGAACTGCGCGCACTGCTGCGCGGGAAGATCAGCGCCTTCACCGGCAACTCCGGCGTGGGGAAATCCAGTCTCCTGAATCGGCTGGCCCCGGGGCTTTCCATTCCCGTGGGGGAGGTCAGCGAAAAGCTGGGCCGCGGACGGCATACCACCCGCCATGTGGAGTTTTTCGATCTGGGGGAGGGCACCTACATCGCCGATACCCCGGGCTTTGCCAGCTACGAGGTGGAGCTCATCGAGCCCATTGCCTGCGACGCCCTGCAGTATGATTTCCGGGAGTTTCAGCCCTATCTGGGCCAGTGCCGATTCCAGGACTGCGCCCATCTGAAAGAGCCGGACTGCGCGGTGCTGGCGGCTCTGGCGGCGGGGGAGATCGCCCCGGAGCGCCACCGGAGCTATCAGCGGCTCTATGAACAGGCAAAAGCCATTCCCGACTGGGAACTGAAAAAACGCAATTCGTAAGGAAAGGAGCACACCATGCTGGAACGGCTGCAGGCGGCGGAAGCCCGCTATACCGAGATTGAAGCCAAGCTCGCCGACCCGGCCTGGTACTCCGATCCCGATGTCTTTCAAAAGCTCTACCGGGAGCAGCGGCAGCTGCAGCCCGTCATCGAGGCCTATCGGGCCTATTCCGCCGCGCTGGAGGACATGGAGCAGGCGAAGGCCCTGCTGGACGACCCGGAGCTGGGGGAGATGGCGAAGGAAGAGCTGGCTGCGGCAAAAGAGCGCCTGCCGGAGCTGGAACACAAACTGAAGCTGCTGCTTCTGCCCAAAGACCCCAACGACGAGAAAAACGTGATCCTGGAGATTCGCGGCGGCGTCGGGGGCGAGGAGAGCGCCCTTTTTGCCCACAGCCTCTACCGGATGTATGCCATGTACGCCGAGAAGCACGGCTGGAAGCTGGAGGTCGTGAACCTGAACGAAACGGAACTGGGCGGCGTCAAGGAGCTCAGCGCCATCATCGAAGGCGCGGGGGCTTACTCCCGCCTGAAGTTTGAAAGCGGCGTCCACCGTGTGCAGCGGGTGCCGGAGACCGAGTCCGGCGGCCGCATCCACACCAGCACCGCCACCGTGGCCGTCCTGCCGGAGCTGGACGAGGTGGCCTTCCAGCTGGACCCCAAAGACC
>CAMHRJ010000095.1 GCA_946187475.1 uncultured Clostridia bacterium
AGCAGCTCGAAGCCCCACTCCCGCACGACGGTCTGCAGACAGGTCTTGATGTATTCCCGGGCTTCCGGGTTGTAAATGTCCAGCCCGTAGAAGCCGCCCCAGTTGATGCCGCAGACGATGGGCTTACCCTCAGCGTCCCGCAGCAGCCAGTCCGGGTGTTGTTTTGCCACTTTGGACTTCTTCTGGCAGGAGAAGGGCGCCAGCCACAATCCGGGAATCATGCCGCTCTGGCGGACGCGGTCGGCGATGGGCTTCAGGCCGTTGGGGAATTTCTTCTTGTCCACGGTCAGCCAGTCGCCCACGGCGGGCTCGAAGCCGTCGTCGATCTGGAACACGTCGAAGTCCATGGGGCTCTGCTCCACGGCGGCGAGGTTTTTGAGGATCTTTTCCTCGGAGATATCCTGATAGAAATTATACCAGCTGGTGTAGCCCGTGATGGGCTTCGCCTTGGGCGGCTCCACGCCCAGCAGCCGGAACCAGCGGTCATAGACGTCGTTCTCCGCGCCCTTGAGAATGGCGAAGTTCAGTCCGACGTAAGGCTCCGAGATCACCAGTCCCGCGCAGTCCCGACGGATGGTGACGGTCTGCATGGCGGCGCAGAAGCGAATCTCGGTGAAGCCCTCCCGCTCGCCCAGGGAGGCGAAGAGCTGATAGTCCTGGCCCCGGCGGATGTAGCCGTAGCTCCAGCCGTGGAGATCGCCCTTCTGGCCGGAATACTCCGCGAAGTCGTAGTCGCCGTAGCCCCGCAGGGCAAAGGACTTCTGCACAAAGCCCGGCAGATGGTCCACGCCGCGCTCTTTGGCCTGGATGGATTTCTCATGGCTGTCGGTCCAGGACTGATAGCCGTTGAGGAACAGAACATCCTGCTTTTTGAACTTCTGGGGCAGCACGCACCGCACGTCCGCCAGCTCCATGGGCACCTTGGGCGTGATGGTCAGTCGGGAGGCTTCGCCCTCGTGGAGGACTTCCGCCAGCATGTCGCCGGTCTCCTCCCGGGTATCGAGACACAGCAGGCGTAGGTGGCCGTCGACGCGATATCGGATTTCAAAGATCATCTTGCTCGCTCCTTGACAGAATCGGACAAAGCCGATAGAATTGTATCACATCAACAGGCTACCAAAACCACGAATAAAAGTCAATCTTTTTCACCTCAGGAGGAAGGAAAATGGATCGGGCAAAAATCATCTTCGGCAATCCCATCAGCGATAAAGACTACGAAAAGGCCGTCCAGGGCGCGGAGAGCTACCGCAGGAAATTCGGCGACGACTCCAACGTCAGCTACGTTCTCTCGGCGGAGCAGAACACCGTGCTGAACGCCTTCGGCGCGAAGAATCTCACCCTCTCCGGCGCCCCCTTCAAATTCGACCCGGAAAAGCAGATCATCATCGGCAACATCCGCATGGGCTTCGGCCATTACCGCATCAGCATGGCCATGGCCTCCGCCGCCAAGGCCTTGGGCTATGAGCCCCTGTGGTTCGACCTGCACTCCTTCGCGGACACCACCTGCGGCAAGGTCATCCGTCACCAGAACGATCTCTACAGCCTGGGCAGCCGGTTAAGCCAGAAGTCCAAGGCCTTCAACATCTTCTGGGAGTATGAGAACAGCGAGGGCTTCCGCAAGCTCACCTATAACGCCAACGACCAGAAGAAGGCCGAGCTCATGGCGCCGCTGTGCAAGGCGCTGCCCAAGGACATCCCCTACATCGCCACCCACGTCTGGCCGGCCCAGGCCGCCATCCACGCAGGGCTCACCCATGTGGTCAACGCCATCCCGGACAACTGGCCCATGGCCCTGCATCTGGCGGAGGGCGCCGTCCACACCATCCAGACCCCCAGCGCCTACCTGGGCTACAAAGCCCTGCGCGGCATGGCCAAGGAGCCCCTGAAGCCCATGCCCCAGGGCAGCCTCTATGAGACCGGCCACTACATCGACCACGAGCTGGTGGTGAATCTGGAGCGGGACTGCGAGCAGCGCCTCTATCGTCTGGAGCAGGGCGCCCCCCGGCGGTATCTCATGACCGTGGGCGGCGCCGGCGCTCAGCTGGACCTGTTCGTGGGCATGATCCAGCAGCTCCTGCCGGACATCCGCGCCGGCAAGGCCGCGCTGCTGATGAACTTCGGCGACCACCGGAAGGTCTTCGACGCCATCTGCAAGCGGGTCAAAGGCTTCAAGGAGCTGGCCCAGACCCATTTCGACGACTATGCCGGCGCCCGCAGCTTCGCCGAGACTGCCTACCAGGGCAGGGTGGAGGGCATTCACGCCTTCTACGATCAGGACATCTTCGCCGCGGTGTACATCACGAACCTCCTCATGCGCTGCTCCGACGTGCTGATCACCAAGCCCAGCGAGCTGGCCTATTATCCCATCCCGAAGCTGATGATCCGCCGGGTGGGCGGCCACGAGGCCTGGGGCGCCATCCGCACCGCCGAGCTGGGCGACGGCACCTACGAGTGTGAGACCCTGCCGGAGATCGGTGCCATGCTGAAGCTGCTGACCGAGGACGGCGAGGTGCTCCGGAGCATGTGCCGCCACATCGTCACCGCCAAGACCATGGGCGTCTACGACGGCGCCTACAACGTGGTCAAGCTGGCCGCGAAAGGGCAGTTCTGAGATACTTTAATTGATATTTGTAGGGGCGATTCACGAATCGCCCGTGTTGGATTCTGCTTTGCACAAAATGAATGCGTGTAGGGGCGGGGCTTGCCCCGCCCGCATGTTACAGCTCACTCCACTTTAAACGGGAGGGGCACGATGACGGACGAAAATCTAAGCAAACAAGTTTGCAAGATTTTCAGTCAGCCCCTCCCCTACGAGTTCTATCCAACAGCGCTAAATCCCAATCTGCCCGCCATACGCAATCACCAACTGCAAACAAAAATCCCCGTTCCACCGGAACGGGGATTATTCTTGTAAATTGCTTACAGGCTCTTGGCCCAGTCGATGACTTCCTGCAGGGTGGTGCCGCCCTTCTCGTTGCCGAAGGTCTTGAAGTCGTGCTCGCTGGAGACGAGGTAAGAATCCACGCCGCGCAGGTCCTTGAACGCGTGGAGCTTATAGCCGTGGCGCTTGAGTACCATTGCCAGTTCTTTTTCAGTCATTTTGAATCCACTCCCTATCCATAATTGTTTTTTGGGCTTACAAACACTATAAAGTGTCCAATAGCGGTTAGTCAAGAGTAACTGCCGAAATTCCTGCCGATCAGCTGATCTTCAGGGTCTCCCAGAGAGCGTTGATGTAGTCCAGGGTCTCCTGGTTCAGATTCCGGTAGGCGTACTGGTTGTAGAGCTTGGAGAAGTCCTCAACATTGGGATAGAGGATCGACATGGCGTACTCGCCCATCTCGTCGATGTAGCTGTCATTCTCATAGACCAGACGGTTGGGGCTGGCGTAGTAGATGTACTCCGCGTTGGCCACAGCCGGCTCCTCGGAGAGCATGTAGTTGATGAAGATCTCCGCCAGCTCCTGGTTCTGGCAGCAGGAGGGGATGCACATGGCGTCCACGAAGTAGTTGGTGGTCTCGGGGTAATAGAACTGCAAATCCACGTCGTCAGACTGGGCGTCCAGCATGGTGAAGTAGTCGCCGGCGTAGTAGGCGCCGATGGCGGCCTCACCGGACTCCATCATGTTGTAGATCTCGTCCATGACGTAGCTCTTCACCAGCGGGCGCTGCTCGGTGAGGGCCTTCAGAGCCTTGTCCCAGTCAGACTGCTTGGTGGTGTTCACGTCGATGCCCGCCCGGTACATGGCGGTGCCGAAGGCGTCGCGGGAGTTGTTGAACTGCAGGATGCTGCCGCTGTACTTCTCATTCCACATGAGATCCCAGTCCTTGGCGTCGGCGGGATCCACCTGGTTGCCGTCATAGATCACGCCCACGATGCCGTAGGTGTAGGGCACGGTGTAGGTGTTGTCGGGGTCGTAGTACAGGCCGCGGAAGCTGTCGGAGATGTACTCATAGTTGGGGATGTTGTCGTAGTTCAGGGGCAGGAGCATGTCCTCGCTGGCCATGCGGGCGATCATATAGTCCGAAGGGATGACCACGTCATAGCTCACGGCGCCGGTTTTCAGCTTGGCGTACATGTCCTCGTTGCTGGCGTAGGTGTCATAGTTGACGTGCACCACAGCCTTGTAGGTCTCGGAATACCAGTCCTCAAAGGCCTCGATGACGTCCAGGGTGTCCTCGGAGCCGTCGGAGATGTATTCGCCCCAGTTGTAGACGTTCAGCGTCAGGGTGTCGGAGCTGCCGCCGCAGCCGGAAAGGCACAGGCACAGCGCCATGCAGGCGACGAGAATCAGCGCAGTGAATCTTTTCATGTGGTTTCCTCCTCAATCTTTTTATGTCTCCGCGGTTTGCGGGGCTTTTTGGGTTGTTCCTCGCCGCTGTCCGCCAGATTGGTGAGGATCAGCAGCGCCAGAATGGCGAAGAAGATCAGCGTCGCCAGGGCGTACATCTTGGGCGTAACGGTCTTTTTCGTCATGTTGTAAATGCGGATGGGCAGGGTCTGGAAGCCGTTGCCCTGGGTGAAGTAGCTGATGACGAAGTCGTCCAGCGACAGGGTGAAGGCCATGAGAAAGCCGGTGATCACGCCGGGGAGGATCTCCGGAATCTCCACCAGCAGGAAGGCCCGCAGGGGCGTGCAGCCCAGATCCATGGCGGCCTCCGGCAGGGCGGGGTCCATCTGCTGCAGCTTCGGCAGCACCTGGAGAATCACATAGGGCAGGCAGAAGGTGATGTGGGCGATGAGCATGGTCCAGAAGCTGAGACTGGTGGCCATGCCGAACAGCTGCCCCACAAAGACGAACATGAGCATCAGGGAGATGCCGGTGATGATGTCCGGGTTCATCATGGGGATGTTGGTCACGGAGTCATACATGGCCTTGACGGCCTTGTTCCGGAGCTTGTTGATGCCCACGGCGGCGCCGGTGCCCATGATGGTGGAGATCACCGAGGCGGAGATGGCCAGCACCAGGGTGTTTTTCAGGGCGGTGAGGGTCTCGCTGTCCCGCAGCAGCTCCCGGTACCACTTGAAGCTGAACTCCGAGAAGACCGAGAGGCTTTTCGCCTCGTTGAAGCTGAAGACCAGCAGAATCAAAATCGGTGCGAACAGAAACAGGAAGATCAGGCCCGTGTAGATGCGGGCGGCAGGTTTCATTTTGGCTTGCATGTCACACACCTCCCTGGACGCGGCTGTCGGTAAAGCGGCGCATGAAGGCCATGGCGATCAGCAAAATCACCATGAGGATGAAGGCGATGGCGGCGGCGAAGTGGAGGTTGTTGGCCACATACTGGCCCTCGATGGCGTCGCCGATCAGGAAGAACTTGCCGTTGCCCAGCTTCTGAGAGATGTAGAAGGTGCTGATGGAGGGGATGAGCACCATGGTGATGCCGGAGACCACCCCCGGCAGACTCAGCGGGAAGACCACCCGGCGCAGGGTGGCGAAGCTGCTGCAGCCCAGATCCTGTGCCGCCTCCAGCAGCTTGGGGTCCAGCTTGGCCAGCACGGAGTAGATGGGCAGGATCATGTAGGGGAAATAGTCATAGACCATGCCGATGACCACGGCGCTTTCGGTGCCGATGATGTGGATGCTTCCCAGCCCCAGCAGGCGGAGGAAGTTGTTCAGGATGCCGGTGTCCTGGAGAACGGTCATCCAGGCGTAGGTCCGGATCAGGAAGTTCATCCACATGGGGATCATGATCAGGGTGATGGCGATCTTCTGCACCCGCGCCGAGGCCCGGGCGATGATGTAGGCGATGGGATAGCCCATGATCAGGCAGATCACCGTGGAGATTACCGCCAGCCGCACGCTGCGCCAGAAGATGACCATGTAGGTGCGGACCTCCTGCTGGGTGCCGTCGTCGGCGGTGACGGTGGAGCGGGCGGTGAAGAACTTGGTGATGTTCTCCAGAGTAAAGTGCATGCTGCTGTCCGTGAAGGCGTAGTACGCCACGAAGATCAGCGGCACCAGAATGAACAGCGCCGCCCATGCCCCGTAGGGCGCGCGGGCCAGCTTGTGGGCCAGTGCGTTCTGGCTTCTTACATTCCGGGATCTCATTCGTCCGGCTCGCTTTCCGCGTAGCTCAGCTCGTCCAGCTCCATGCTGAAGGAGGAGTAGTCGCCGAACATGCCCGAATACTCGGATTTCTTCATGATGTGGATGGCGTCCGGCTCGATGAAGAGGCCGATCTCCTCGTCCACGTCCACGAAATCCGTGGTCTGGATCATCCACTTGAAGCCGCCGATGTCCACGATGATCTCATAGTGGACGCCCATGAAGGTCACGGAGGTGACCACGCCCTGGA
Source organism: uncultured Clostridia bacterium (assembly GCA_946187475.1). Taxonomy (GTDB): domain Bacteria; phylum Bacillota; class Clostridia; order Oscillospirales; family Oscillospiraceae; genus CAG-103. The sequence continues at coordinate 6,300 of CAMHRJ010000095.1, forward strand.
GCATCCCTTTGTCCTTGGACACGATGTCCACGTCCTCAGGCCGGACCACCACGTCCACGGGCTCATTTTTCTCAAAGCCCTTGTCCACGCACTCGAAGGTGTGGCCGGAGAAGGTCACGCGGAAGTCCTGGCGCATGACGCCGTCCAGGATATTGCTCTCGCCGATAAAGTCCGCCACGAAGGCGTTTTCCGGCTCGTTGTAAATGTCGATGGGGGTGCCGATCTGCTGGATGCGGCCCTCGGACATGACCACGATGGTGTCGGACATGCTCAGGGCCTCTTCCTGATCGTGGGTGACGAAGACGAAGGTGATGCCCGTGGCCTTCTGGATGTTCTTCAGCTCCTGCTGCATGTCCTTGCGGAGCTTCAGGTCCAGTGCGCCCAGCGGCTCGTCCAGAAGCAGCACCTGGGGGTGGTTCACCAGAGCACGGGCGATGGCCACGCGCTGCTGCTGACCGCCGGAGAGGCGGGTGACGTTGCGCTTTTCAAAGCCGGTGAGCTTCACCAGCTTCAGCATCTCGGTGACCTTCTCGTGGATCTCAGCCTTGGGGACTTTCTTTTCCTTCAGGGGGAAGGCCACGTTGTCATAGACGTTCAGATGGGGGAACAGGGCGTATTTCTGAAACACGGTGTTCACGTTGCGTTTGTGGGGCGGCAGATCGTTGATGCGCTCGCCCAGGAAGACCACGTCGCCCTGGTCGGGCGTCTCAAACCCGCCGATCAGCCGCAGGGTCGTGGTCTTGCCGCAGCCGGAGGGGCCCAGCAGCGTGATAAACTCGTTGTCGTAGATATTCAGATCGATGGCGTCCAGCACCGTCTCGCCGTCGAAGGCCTTGCTGACGCCGCGCAGCTCGATGATTCTCTTCATTCCCAATTCCTCTCCGCGCGGTTGATGAAAAAAAGAAGCCACAGCCCGCGGCTGTGACTTGTGAATGTATAATTCCGCCTCCCGCCATGGAAATCCGCCACGGCAGGTATAGAAATATCCGATTCAGTCGTTGAGAGTCTATATAGCATAGATACTTTTACTACTCTTATTGACCATTTCACAAGTTTGCAGGCCGCGAAGCCCGCCGGTTTTAAGTGACCAACTTATAAAACTTGAGCTTTTAACTCCATCAATAAGGCAACAGAAGTTGCCACCGCGCTGCGGTATTCGGCATTCGACCCGGCTGTCCGTGTGGCCTTGGCCCTGCAGGAAGGGCGGTCGCATCTTGCTTCAGAAAGACTCTATAAATCGGATTAAGACTTTCAGATTGAGACGACTTATTTTAACAGAAATTGACTGGTATGTCAATGCGTTTTTTCGGTTGGATCGACGCTTCTTGACTTCCATAGCGGAATGTGGTATATATTACAGTGTAATCATACTTATGGAGGAACTACCATGGAGCATATCGTGACCCTGAACACCCGCAATCTCTGCGACAGCGCCAAGAACGGCGGCTGCGGCGAGTGCCAGACCTCTTGCCAGTCCGCCTGCAAGACCAGCT
>CAMHRJ010000096.1 GCA_946187475.1 uncultured Clostridia bacterium
GCATGGCTGCATTGTAGCACAAATTTACCAACTGGTCAACAAAAGTGTTGACAGGAGCAGTAAAGTATGCTACTTTTAAATTACCAAGTGGTAAACATAGATCAAACGGTAAATTAAAATCAGGAGGAACCGATCATGACACTGGAACAGGAAAAGAAAACAGCCGCCTTTCTGGACAGTCGCCTGGACGACGAAACCGCAGCCAAGGTGGAGAAGTGGAATCTGGCGCTGCTGGGCATGACCCTGGCCCACGACGCGGACCACATCCTGCAGGCCCGCCGCTGGCACTATCACATCCCGCTGCAGCTTTGGGTCATCAATCTGGCAGTTTACGTGCTGCCCACGGTGACGGAGTTCCTGGTTCGCAACAAGCGGGCCGCTTCCTTCAGCGCTGCCGCGATCGGCAGCCTGCTCACCACCGTGGCCTTCAACAAGGTCCACTTCTGGAAGCCCACCACCGACGTCTGGGGCGTCTGGAACAACAACTACTTTAAAATCAACAAGGGCGTCTGGCACGAGGGCCAGTGGATCCAGGGCATCAAGTGGTATGACTGGGCGCTGCTGCTGGACCTGGTGGTGCTGTGCATCCCCATGACCACCAAAATGCTGCAGATGCGCAGGGAGCATAAGGAGCAGCTGGAAAAGTAAAGCGGAGAGAGACGACAGGGCTGCATCGGCGCTGTCGTCTTTTCAGAGGTGTTATCCATGAAAACCATTACCCTGACTATTCTCGGCATGGACTGTGCCGCCTGCGCCTCCACGCTGGAGCGTACGCTTCGGCGGCAGAAGGGCGTGGAGCGCGCAGCGGTGAACTATACCGCCGGCACCATGGAGCTGACCTATGACGACGGTCAGCGCACGCTGGAGGATGTGGTTCTGGCTGTGAAAAAGGCGGGCTTTCGCGTCCCCGTGGAGGAGGCCGACCTCGTCCTGTCTCCCGGTGCGGACGTCGAAGCCGCAATGGAAGCCTTGCGCAAGGTTTATGGCGTCTGCGACGTGGAAGTGCGCCCGGAGGGGAAGCTCCTGGTGTCCTTCCGGCCGGTGGGCGTCGACAGCCGAACTCTGCTGGAGGCCGTCCGAGCCGCAGGCGCAGACGCGGAAGTGACGGACTTTCGCGCCGGGGAGGAATACTACCAGCTGGACACGCGCATGCGTCTGCTGCGGATGCTGGCGGCAGCCTTCGGGCTGACCGCTCCGCTGATGCTGGAGCTGCATCCCAAGGCGCAGTTCCTTCTGGGCACGGCACTGCAGTTCGGCCCCGGCCGGTATTTCCACGCAGGCGCATGGCGGAATCTCCGAAACCGCACCTTCGGCATGGACCTTCTGGTGTCCCTCTCCAGCTCCATCATCTGGCTCTACAGCAGCTTTGTGGCCCTAACCAGAAAGAAAAACTTCACCCTCTACTTCACCTCCCAGGGCGTGCTGCTGAGCCTGATCCTCTTCGGCAAATATATGGAACAGGTGGCAGCAGGGGAGGCCGGCGCCGCCATTCGCAAGCTGCTGCGGCTCCAGCCCGCCTCCGCCATGGTGCGCCGGGACGGTGTCTGGAAGGAGCTCGCGGCAGAACAGATCCGCACCGGGGATGAGATCCTGCTTCGCCCCGGGGAGCGCATCCCGGCGGACGGCGTGATTCTCACCGGCGGGTGCGCCGTGGACGAATCCATGCTCACCGGCGAGAGCATGCCCATGGACAAGACGGCGGGCGACCAGCTGGTGGGCGGCAGCCTGAACCGCTCCGGCTCCGTCACCTACCGGGCCACGACCCTGGGCAAGGACTCCGTCCTGCAGCAGATCGTCGCCATGGTGCGACAGGCCCAGACGGAGAAAGCCCCGGTCCAGCGCTTTGCCGATGCGGTGGCCCAGTGGTTCGTGCCCGGGGTCATGGCTGCGGCGGCGGGCACCTTTGCCCTCTGGTTTTTCCGGCTCAAAAAGGGCGATCTGGAGCGGGCGCTCCTGAACGCCTGCGACGTGCTCACAGTGGCCTGCCCCTGCGCTCTGGGCCTCGCCACGCCCACGGCCCTGATGGTGGGCTCCGGCACTGGCGCGGAGCGGGGCGTGCTCTTCAAAAACGGCGGCGCCCTGGAAACCGCCTGGAAGGCCGACACCATCGTCTTCGACAAGACCGGCACCCTCACCCTCGGCCAGCCGCGGCTCACGGATGTCTGCCCGCTGCCCGGTGTGACAGAGGACGAACTGCTCTCCGTGGCCGCCGCCATCGAGACCCGCTCCGATCACCCGATCGCCAAAGCCGTGACGGCCTGCGGGGAAGGGGACTCGGATTTGGAGATCACCGATTTTGCGTACATCCCCGGTCGCGGCGTTCAGGGAAAAATCGCCGGGGAGGCGGTGCTCTGCGGAAACCGTGGGCTGCTGAAAGAGCACGGCGTGTCTCTCACGGAACTGGAGCGGCTGCCCGACCTGCGCAAGGAAGCGAAAACGGAGCTCTGCGTCGCGAAAAACGGGAAGCTGCTGGGCGTTCTGGGGGTGGCGGACGTGCTGCGCCCGGATGCAGCCGAGACCGTCGCCGCCCTGAAAGCTCAGGGCAGGGAACTCTGGATGCTGACCGGCGACCATGCGGAGACCGCCGGTGCCATCGCCGCCCAGGCGGGCATCGACCATGTGCGTGCCGGCGTGCTGCCGGAGGACAAGGTGCGGACCATCCGGGACCTGCAAGCCCGGGACAAGACCGTCTGCATGGTGGGCGACGGCATCAACGACACTCCCGCCCTCGCTGCGGCGGACGTCTCCGTCGCCATGGGCACCGGGTCGGACGTGGCCATCGAATCCGCCGGGATCCTTCTGCCCGCCGGCAAGCTCACGAAGCTGACGGAGGCGTTTTCCATCTCCGGGAAAACCATGCGCGTGGTGCGGCAGAACCTCCGCTGGGCGCTGGGCTATAACGCCGTCAGTATCACGGCGGCCGCTGCGGGACTCCTGCACCCGTCCCTGTGCGCCATGGCCATGTCCCTGAGCTCCATCGGCGTGCTGATGAACTCCCTGCGGCTGCAGAAGCTTGGGAAGAAAAAGGAGCGTGACCGCTGATGCAAGACGCGGTTTTCAAAACCTATGTAAGGGGCATCTGGTGCGTCCAGTGCCCGGAGCTGATCCTCTCCGGGCTGCTGCAAAGGCGCGGCGTCATCGACGCAGACGTGGCCTATTACCAGTCCCTTGTGACGGTGCGGTATGACCCGGAGATCGTGACGGAAGAGACTCTCCGCGAGGCGCTGACGGACCTGCTATCCGCCCTTTGACCGGAAGCCCACGGTGCTGGAACGGATGGCGGCAAAGCTGAGACATCTGGTCGGAGGAGCATCATGAGTACGCAGACCTTTCAGAAACGGGTGGACGGCATCATCTGTCCCAACTGCACCTATGAGATCAACGCACGGCTGAAACGGGTGGACGGGATCCTCAGTGCTAAAACCGGCTACATCAAGAGCGAGGTCACGGCGGAGTACGACCCGGACCGCATCACGGAGCCGGAGATCGCGGCGCAGCTCGCCAAAATGGGCTACCCGGTGGGAAAGGGGAGAAGCAATCTGCTCTCCGACGCCCTGGCCATCCTCTGTATCGCGGCGCTGTACTTCCTGCTGACGGGGCTCATGGGCGCGGTGCCCATGCCCATGGCGGAGCGGGGCATGTCCCTGGGCCTGGTCTTTCTCACGGGCCTTCTGGGCGGCGTCCACTGCATCGGCATGTGCGGCGGCATCATGCTCACCCAGCACAATGCCCTCGCTTACAACGGCGGCCGCATGGTGGGCTATACGGTCATGGGCGGCGTCTTCGGCGCGGTGGGTAGCGCCCTGGTGTTCACTGCGGGGATGAAAAGCGCGGTGTTCATCGTGGCCGGCGGACTCGTGATCCTCATCGGTCTGCAGATGTGGGGCGTACCGCTGCTGCGCAAGCTCCGCCCGGGGCTTCCGAGTCCCTGCGGGCGCCGGGGAAAGCCCTTTGTCATCGGCCTGCTCACCGGCGTGATGCCCTGCGGGATGCTGACCTCCATGTGGTTCGTGGCGGCCTCGGCAGCCTCGGCTGCAAAAGGCGCCGCGATCATGCTGGTGTTCGGTCTGGGCACCTGCGTGTGTATGCTCCTGTTCGGCCTTCTTGGCGACGCGGTTACGCGAAAATACAACAAATACATCCTCAAAGCCAGCACCATCCTCATCATCACCATGGGCCTGATGCTGCTGGTGAAAGGCATCCAGATTCTCGCATAAAACACCAGAGGCATGGGAAAATCCATGCCTCTGGTGTTATTATATTATGTAAACTATTACTCCCACTCGATCACGAGTTCTTTCACTTAAACAATTTTGTATGGGTGATTTATCACACAGTATTTTGATTGCCTCTATTATCCATTGAATATAGGCTATCCGATTTTCTGTTGCCATGGTGTTGCCACAGTAAAAAAGCTGACCAAAAATACACCTGCGTACAGTTCATCAGTTTAAAGTGATATTACACCATATCTTTCGAATTGTCCAGAGTCAGTTTCGTTCATGAGCTGTTTCGGCGACGGTTTAATCTGCAAAGTATTGAATTTTAGTTTTGTATAAACCATGCATGCGATACCGAACAAGATACATTTTACAATGTTTTTCACCGATTTTATTACAATAACGTATGAAAATGAGCAGGGCACGAAATGTACCCTGCTCTGAATCTTCTATAGTTAAGCAGATTATTCGGATTCCAATCTTACCTCACATGTTCTCATTCTTCAGTGCATCGATTGTATTATCCTTTTTGATCTTATCCATGGCATACAGCATCGTGACAAACACGACCAGAAACACGCTGCCGACTGCAATGGCAATGCTGTACCACGGGACATAGAAGCTGCTCTCAAACGCCTGATTCGTAATCCTCCAAATGACCCACGTCATACCGATGGCGGCTGGAAGGCCCCAGACCAGGCCCTTGACGCCATAGATGATGCACTCATAGTTCATCATTCGCCGGAAACCCTTGTTCCCGAGCCCGATGGAGCGCAGCATGGCAAACTCTCTTCGCCGCAGCGACACGTTGGTGGAGATGGTGTTGAACACATTTGCGACCGCGATGAGCGAAATGAGGATGATAAAGCCATAGGAAAAGACGTTGACCACCTTGACCATCATCCGGACGGATTCTTCATTGGCCGCTGCGTCTGTGAGCCGGCCGGTGTCCATGCCCGCATCCGTCAGCTTTGTTTTCATGGCGTCATAGACCTTTGCGTGGTCTTCAGCCTCGAAAGCGAAGTCGGTCTGGAAAATCAGATTGTCCTTTCCCAGCACGGCTTCCTCCATACTGAAGGGGTAATACAGCGTGAGCTGCCTAGCGGCGAGACTGAAGGTCGTCTGCGTTACGACTCCGCCGATTTGATATTCGACGCGCGTTTCCGTCTCGGACGCGGGGAAGAGCGCGGGCTGATCCCAGAGCGGCTCTCCGTCCGCTCCGTATGGAACATAGATGAGCATCCGCTCGCCGTTTTCTGAGGCGGTGACGCCGTTATAAACATAGCCCTCCATCTCCTGCGGCTTTCCGACGGTGACGGTGCACGGGAGTTTGGATTCATCTAGGACGCGGTAGGTTCCCTGCGCGCCCTTCTCCGTGACCATTGGATTCTGGTTCCAGACCAGCGCCATCGGATGATCTGCGTCAAAATAATCATCCGGATTCAGGCTGTTTGCTTTGCACAGAGCACGGAACGCCTCGTCCTGCACGAACATGATATAGCCAAGCTCGACCATTTCCTTTCCGCGCTGCGCAGGGTCGTCCGTCAGATACGTCCAAGCATCCGGGTCGATCGTGTCAGCAGGAATCAGAAAATCATCATAGGCGTTGTCCTGATAGGCCGCGTCCGTCACACCGTCCACAGACAGCATCTCCAGCACGGCTTCCGGATCCGGCTTCTGCTCGCCGACGGTGTAATACACAATGTCTGCGCTGTTTTCCGTGCCCGCCGCTTCATTGACCGAGTCGGTCAGATACGCGCAGAAGCTGGAGGCGGAAATGAACAGCACCACGCTCAGGAAAAGCGACACGATCGTGCTGCGATAACGGCGGCGATTGCGCTTGAAGTTCTTTGCCGCCATGGTTCCCTCAAAGCCGAAGAGCTTTTCGGTCAGGCGGCTCGTGCGCACCTCCTTCGCCTTGAGCTTCACATCCGCTGTCTGGCGGATGGAGTCGATCGGAGAGACACGGATCGCCCTCCGCGCCGGGATCGCAGCGGAGATGAGCGTCGTCACAAGGCACACAACTGCGGAGATCAGCAGCGCAAGTGGGTGTAATACCAACCGCATCTGCGTGGTCGCTCCGGTGAACAGCATACCGGAGAATGCGTCGCGCAGGCAGTAGAGCGTGACGCCGATGCCGGCGCAGCCCACAATGAGGCCGATGGGGATGCCGACGGCGGAGAGCACCAACGCCTCATACAAAACGCTGGCGCGGATCTGCTTTTTCGTCGCGCCGACGCTCTTCAAAATGCCAAGCTGACGTGTACGTTCGCTCACGGAAATGGAGAAGGAATTGTAGATCAGTGAGATCGAACCAAAGGCAATCAGAAACACGAGTACGCCCGCAAAACCATAGAGCAGCAGATTAAAGCTCTCTGAACCGAACACGCCGTTGAACCTGCGCAGATCAGCGTGGATTTTCAGCAGCCCCTGGCTCGGGTGCGCATCGCACCATTTCAGAACACTTGCCGGATGTTTCAGCGTATAGAACACCGTGCAGTCTCCGGTTCCACCGCCGCGGGTCAGCGCGGTGTAGCCGGGGCAGCCGAAGTCCTCCACCTCGGTGCTCAGCCGCTCATAAACACCGACCACAGTATAGCGGTGATCCTTCGCGGCGCGGATCGATTCCGACTTCCCGTCCTCTATCGCTGTGAATGCCGAGAGTGCCGCGCCGCTTTCATCGACCCTCTGTCCAAGCGCGATGTTCAGCGTATCACCCTCGCTGTAATGCACACCGCCGTTGGAGGCAAGATGGGCAGGCAATAGAATTTCGTTCTCGTTTTCCGGCAGTCTGCCGGAGACCAACCTGATAGACAGCATATCCTCGATGCCGTCATCGATGGACTCCACCAAAAGATACGGCTTATATTCGTTGCTGCTACCGATCTCGCCCCAGCCGACCTCCCGCCAGACAGCGCTGTCGGCAATGCCGTCGGTCTGGCGCAGCGCCTCCGCCTGCTTTTGCGTCAGCTCGGCGTCAAAGACCAGCCAGCGCCCGTCTTTTTCCTCCACACTACGGATCAGAAACTGCTGTCCGCTGTAAGCACCCTCGATGACGGCGGTGAACAGTGCCATGGAGAGAATGATGCCGATGATGGTGACCCAAGTGCGGCTGCGGTTTGCCAGGAGCGATTTGCGCGTAAAGCGGTGCAGAATGTTCATTTCGCACCTCCGCGAATGCGCTCATCCCGCACGATGCGCCCGTCCTCGATGGCAATGATACGGTCTGCCTGCAGCGCAATCGACTCGTCGTGGGTAATCACGATCAGGGTCTGCTTGTACTTCACGTTCGACTGGCGCAGAAGCTCTACAATCTCCTGA
>CAMHRJ010000097.1 GCA_946187475.1 uncultured Clostridia bacterium
CAGATCGCGGATCTGGGCGCCGAAAACGCTCATGCCGCAGAGGTAGCCGCACATCATGCAAAGCGAGCCGATGAACACCGGCGCGGTGCTTTGGAATGCCAGCAGCAGGCCGTAGCCCATTCCCAGCATGGCCAGCACGGGCCAGATGCTGAAGGCGAAGCCCCGCCGGTCGTAGAGTCTTCCGTAAAACACCGTCACCACGGCAGCCAGCAGAATCGCCGGGGCCAGGATCAGAACGTAGTTCGTCATGCCGAGGGTCTGCTCATAGTAGATCAGCAGGTAGGGCATGAACACCTGAATGGAGATGCCGAACACGGCAAAGAGGCCCAGCACCGCGTAAAGCCGGGGATTTGCCCGGCAGGTGGAGGGCCGGAAGCTGTAGAGCAGCGTCTGGCCGAAGCTGGTCTCCACGCCCTTCAGACCCGGGGCGTCCTCGATGAGGAAAACGCCGGCCAGGCCGATCAGGAAGGTGACGGCGCCGATGATGTAATAGATACACCGCCAGGATCCCCACGCCGTGAGATCAAAGCTCATAAAGCTGCCGAAGACGATGAGGATCGAAACCAGGGGCATCATGGAGTTCACGCCCTCGATCCTGCCGCGGTTGGTGGCGTCGCCCCGGTCCGTGAGCCAGGCGTTGTAGGCAGCGTCGTTGGCGGTGGAGCCGAAGAAGGTCATGACGCAGTCCATGACGATGACCATGAGAACGCTTTTCATCCAGGCGAAGCTCACGATGGTGAGACCCCAGATCATGTAACCCACGGTCATGAAGGCCTTCCGGCTGCCCACTTTGTCCGACACCGCGCCCATGAGGATCGTGGTGACAGCCGCCGTGACGGCGCTGGCCATGACCATGGCGGAGATCTCGGCGGCGGTGGCGTGGAACATATGGTAGATGAACACGTTGAAGTACATGTTCTCCACCACCCAGGCCACCTGGCCCATAAGGCCGAAGATCACCATGGCCAGCCAGAATTTTCGATTGAGTCCGGGTTGCGGCATCGGGGTCTCCCCTTTTTGTTATTTGTATTCCTTCACCAGCCGCTCGATGGCGTCGGCCAGGGCGTTGAGCACCTTGTTGGGCCGGCCCTCGGCGTGGCGGATGATGGCCATGAGGGACTCGCCGGCCTTGGCCAGGCGCAGATAGGCCGGGCTGGGCTTGCGCTGCTGCTTCGTGGTGCCCTTGACCGTGTCGCGCTGGATGGGCCTGGGCTGGGCCTCCTGGACGAATTCCCCGGCAGCCAGATCGAAGACTGAGCCGCTGTAGGGCGCGAAGGCGGCGTAGCCGTGCTCCTTGCGCAGGCACTCGGTAAAGTCCTTGCAGGCGTCATCATCGCCGTGGTTCACAAAGACCACCGCGGGCTTCGGCGCCATCCGGTTCAGCCAGTCCAGCAGCCCCGCCTTGTCCGCGTGGCCGCTGACGCCCGCCAGGGTGGCGATCTCTGCATTGACGGCAATGTCGTCGCCCAGGATCTTCACGTGGCTGGCCCCGTCGTGGAGCGCGCGGCCCAGAGTGCCGACAGCCTGATAACCCACGAAGAGCACCGTGTTCCGGCTGCTCCAGAGATTGTATTTCAGGTGGTGGCGGATGCGGCCCGCGTCGCACATGCCGCTGGCGGAGATGATGACCTTGGGCTCCCGATTCTGGTTCAGAGCCATGGATTCCTGCTGGGAGGTGGTGGTGCGCAGATCATCGAACCAGAGGGGGTTTTCGCCCCGGCGGATCATGGTCTGCATCTCATCGTCCACGTAGGTGGTGTCCGTCTGCAGGAAGATGCCCGTGGCCTCGTTGGCCAGGGGACTGTCCACATAGACCGGAAAGTGGTCGTGGCCGTGGACCAGGCCCTCGGACTTGATCAGCCGGATGAAGTACAGCAGTTCCTGGGTCCTGCCGATGGCAAAGGACGGGATGACCACGTTGCCGCCCCGGTCCAGGGTCCGCTGGATGATCTTCGCCAGCTCCGCGGCATAGTCCGGCGGCGTCTCGTGGAAGCGGTTGCCGTAGGTGGACTCGATCATGACATAGTCCGCACCCTCGGGGGTCTGGGGGTCCCGCAGGATGGGCTGGTTTCGATTGCCCACGTCGCCGGAGAAGACGATCTTCTTCTCGGCGCCGTCTTCGGTGAGCCAGACCTCGATACAGGCGCTGCCCAGCAGGTGGCCCACGTCGGTGAAGCGGATGTCGATGCACTCCTCCACCTGCAGGCGCTGGCCGTAGGCGCAGGGGTGCATGAGCTTCAATACGCCCTCCACGTCCTCCAGATCGTACAGAGGCGGAACCTCAGGCTGACCGGCACGCTGGGCCTTGCGCGTCTTATACTCCGCCTCGGACTTCTGGATGTGGGCGGAATCCTTGAGCATGATGTCGCAGAGGTCGCAGGTGGCCTGGGTGGCATAGACCGCCCCACGAAAGCCGTCCTTATACAGCAGCGGCAGCAGGCCCGTGTGGTCCAGATGGGCGTGGGTCACCAGCACGAATTCCAGATCCTTGGCGGCCACGGGGATGGGGATGTTCTCAAAGACGTCCTTCCCCTGCTCCATGCCGCAGTCGATGAGTCCCGCGTGGCCGCCCGCCTCCAGCAGCGTGCAGCTGCCGGTGACCTCGTGGTTGGCGCGAATGAATGTGAGTTTCATTTCTTCGCCTCGTTCCCTGCCAGCACCGCATCCTTCCGGATGACGGCCTCCGCCGCCTGCTGGACAGCGGACTCAAAGCCCAGCTGCTTCAGCACATGGACGCCCTCGATGGTACTTCCGCCGGGAGAGCAGACCTGGTCCAGCAGGGCAATGGGGTGCTCGTCGCTCTCCTTGGTGAGGAGCGCTGCGCCGATGGTAGCCTGGGCGGCCAGGGCCTCGGCCAGCGGCTTGGAGAGCCCCGCTTTCACGCCGGCAGAGGCCAGGGCGTCGATGTACAGATGCACAAAGGCCCCCGAGGAACCCGCCATGGCCGTAAAGGCCGCGAACTGGTGCTCCGGAATGTCATAAACCGTTCCCACAGCCTGGAACATGGCACGCACCCGGGCCACCTGGGCCTCGGTGGCAGCGGCGTTGCCGCAGACGGCGGTGGCAGCCGCGCCCACCCGGGCGTTGATGTTGGGCATCACACGCACCACGGGCACATCAGCGCCGAAGTATTCCGCGTAAAAGGCCAGGGACTTGCCCGCCGCGATGGTGACCACCAGCTTCTCCGGCGTCACCAGATCGGCGATGTCCGGCAGGACCTCCGGCAGCATCTGGGGCTTCACGCCCAGCACTACCACGTCCGAAGCTTCCACCACGTCCCGGGCGCTCTCCATGGCCTTGAGGCCGATCTCCTGGCGCAGGGTCTGGGTCTTGCCGGGGCTGCGGTTGAAGCCGCAGAGGGTGTCTTCCGCGAAGTCGCCGCTGCGGTGCATGCCCCGCAGGATCGCGCCGGCCATGTTGCCGAGACCGATAAATCCGTAAATCATCGTGCATCGCTCCTTTATTTGTTATTTGAAATCAGTATACCACAGTTCCAGACCATGTGAAAGACGGTTTTTTCGGAAATCACCCTTGCAATTGCCATAGGAGGTCTTGTATAATCAAATTGGACAATTATGATTGGAGGTGGCGCAATATGAAACGCTTTTTCCTGTTTTTGCTGGTGTTCTGCATGGTGCTGAGCTGCTGTGCCTTCGGCTGGAAAACCGACGACAGCTGGAGCGACGATTACTGGGAATTCATCGACGCCGAGGGCTATCGCACCCAGCGCGGCACCGACGCCTACTGGGACACCCCCGGCAACCCGCTGTACTTTTCCCTCTATGATCTGGATTCGGACGGCATCCCGGAGCTGCTGATTCGGGACCACGGCCGGGCCATGGCCTCCAGCCCCTGGGACGTCTTTGGCTGGACGGCGGAGGGCATCCGGTACATCGGCGGTCTCGGCAGCCGGGAAGGCGTGCTGCACTTCACCCCCGGCTCCGTGCCCCAGGGCCTGTTCTGCTACGACGGCAACATGGGCGCGTTCACCTGCCGCTATTTCATGCTGCAGGACGGCAAGATCACCTTTGAAAACGTGATGAGCGCCGCGGAGTCGACGAATGGCGAATACAAGCAGACGTCCCTGACCCAGGACCCCCAGCTGCTGAAGGAATTCTACACCGCTTACCCCGAGGGCTTCGCAGGGAAGAACGAGGCGAGTCTCCTGCCCTCCCTGGCCAAGGCGGAGATCAACAGCATCGGCTGGGACAATTTCGTCGCCGGGATGGAGGCTGCCACCACCTTCTATGACGTGGGCGTGAAGGATTACTACGCGCCTCCGGTGGCCTGGGCTGCCGGAAACAACGTCACCCAAGGCGTGAGCAGCACCCGGTTTTCTCCCAATCAGGTCTGCACCCGGGCCCAGATGGTGACCTTCCTCTGGCGCGCCATGGGCAGTCCCGAGCCCGCGGCCAAAACCAACCCCTTCATGGACGTGAAAGAATCGGATTACTACTATGCGCCTGTCCTTTGGGCCTCGGAGACCGGCGTCACCGCCGGCACGGACACGACGCACTTCTCCCCCAACGACACCGTGTCCCGGGCTCAGGCCGTGACATTCCTCTGGCGTGTTGCAAACAAGATTCAGCCCCAGAAGGCCAATCCCTTCGTGGACGTGCCCCAGACCTATTACACCGACGCGGTGCGCTGGGCTTCCGAGAGCGGCGTCACCGCCGGCACGGACGCAAACCATTTCTCCCCCGGCGACGGCTGCACCCGCGCCCAGATCGTGACGTTCCTGTATCGCTATATGCAGACTCGCCCCAACACCGTGGTGCTGCCCGGCGTGAAGGCGCGGCATCTGGCTGCGGGCGAGGAACCGAAGGGTGATCAGGTCGCTCTGATCGACGAGACCGCCAGCAGCATCCTCTTCACCTTCACGGAGGATGTGCAGAACGTGAAGCTGCTGGAGGTGGACGTCTCTTCCGGCAAGGCGGTGGTCACGGACAAGGCTCTGTTTGAGTATAACGCCTTCCGGGCGGAATACACGCTGCTGGTGCAGGTGGATCTGCCGGACGTGGGTCCCCGGTACGCGCTGCAGTTCACACTGGACGGCAAGACCTGCACCTACGGCATCACCGACAGCGGCAAGGACGGCTCGCTGATTTTGATGGATATGAACGCATAATGGAGAAAAAGAGAGGATAAAACCATGCTGTACTTTCTCAACGACTATTCTGAGGGCGCCCATCCCCGGGTGATGGAGGCGCTGGAAAAAACCAATCTGGCCGTGACCTGCGGCTATGGCGAGGACGAATACTGCGCCAAAGCCCGGGAGGCCATGCGCAAGACCTTTGCCTGCCCGGAGGCGGACGTGCACTTCCTGGTGGGCGGCACCCAGACGAATCTGATCGCCATGACGGCGTTCCTGCGGCCCTGGGAGGCCGTGATCGCCGTGGACTCTGCCCACGTCTGTGTCCATGAGACCGGCGCCATCGAGGCTGTGGGACACAAGGTCTACGCCGTGCCCGGCGAGGACGGCAAGCTGACCCCCGAGGCCGTGCGCAAGGCGGTGAAGGACCACCAGACCGGCGTGGAGGAGCACATGGTGCTGCCGAAGCTGGTCTACGTCTCCGACTCCACGGAGCTGGGCACCATCTACACCCGCGCGGAGCTGGAAGCCCTGTCCGACACCTGCCGGGAACTGGGTCTTCTGCTCTATCTGGACGGCGCCCGCCTGGGCGCGGCCCTGACCGCCGAGGGCAATGACCTGCAGCCGGAGGACTTCGCGAAGCTCTGTGACGCCTTCTATGTGGGCGGCACGAAAAACGCCCAGCTCTTCGGCGAGGCCATGATCATCGTGAACGACGATCTGAAGCCCTTCTTCCGCAACGTCATGAAGCAGCGGGGCGGCATGCTGGCCAAGGGACGGCTCCTGGGCGTGCAGTTTGAGGCCATGTTCCGGGACGATCTCTGGCTTCAGACCGCCCGGCACGCAAACGAGCTGGCCCAGAAGCTGGCCAAGGGTCTGAAGGACCTGGGCGTGGAGTTTTACATCGACTCCCCCACCAACCAGCTCTTCCCCATCCTGCCGGACCGGGTGGTGGAGAAGCTCAAGGCGGGCTTCGCCTTCGACTTCACGGCCAAGATCGACGAGACCCACACCGCCATCCGCTTCGTCACCTCCTGGGCCACACCGGAGGAAAACGTGGACTTCCTGCTGATCGCGCTGGAGCGACTCATGAAGTAAATCAGACAGCAAAAAGCCGCCCGTTTGGGCGGCTTTTTCGTTTTATATAATATTTGCGTCGATGACCGCGTCGGGATAATCCCGCTTGTGGCAGGTGAAGAGGATCACCTGGCGCTTCCGGGAGATCTCGTGGAAGAGCTCCATTGCCCTGTGGGCCCGCTGGTCGTCGAAGTTCACCAGGGTGTCGTCCAGCACGATGGGACAGGGCTCCTCCCCCTGGAGGGTCAGCTCACACATGGCCAGACGCACGGAGAGATACAGCAGGTCTGCCGCGCCCGCCGAGAGGTAGGCCGCGCTCCGGGGCGTCAGATCGCCGGTGCGCCGGGCGCTGGCGGCAAAGTCCCGGGTCAGGGCCACGCCGTCGTAGCGTCCCTCGGTGAGAAAGTCCATATAGGCTGCGGCCTGCTCCGCCAGTTGGGGCGAAAAGCGGGTCTGGATCTCGGTGTCCGCTTCCTTGAGGGTGTCGCAGGCCAGCTGGATGGCGGCGTACTGGGCCTCCAGCTCCGCCTTTACGGCGCGGAGGGTCTGGAGATTGCTCTCGATGGCCATGGGGTCTCCGATGGCCGCCGTGGCGCCTACGGTGCGCGCCTGTTCGGCACGCAGCCGCTCGCAGAGCTGCTCCAGGGCCTGCTTCTGGCGGAAGTAGGTGGCAGCCTCGCTGTCGCCGTGCTCGAAGTCCAGATCGTGCAGCAGCTCGTCATGGACCTCCGCCTGATGCTCCCGGGCATCTTCCGCCGCGGCGGAGCAGGCTTTTTCCGTCTGCATGGCGGCCTTGCAGGCCTTGTAGGCCGCGCGGTGGGTCTCCGCCTCCAGGAAGATGCCGTTGATGTTCTTGGCATCATACTGCCGCAGTACAGCCCGGAAGCGCTCCAGAGCCGCGGCGGCCCGGCGGCGCTGCACCAGCAGCAGGATCGCCAGGGCAACCGCTGCCGCCGCGAAAGCCGCGCCCACGTAGTAGAACACGGGCTTCACCAGATAGCCCAGCACCGCGCACAGCACGGCCAGCACCAGCGCGCCGATCCAGAGATAGGGCGTTCCGGTTTTTTTCGATTCCCGCAGGGCGATGCGGGCAGCGTCCGCGTCCTGCTCCGCCTGCTGGGCCACCTGATCCGGGTCTGTGAGCCCGAATCGGGTCTGCTCCAGGGCGGTGCGCTTTTGGGCCGCGTCCTGCCTGGCGGCGGCCAGATTGTCCTCCAGCTGCTGCAGATGGGCCTTTTCCTGGCCCATAGCGGCCAGGGCAGCCTTCCGCTGGCGCTGGCGGGCGTCGTTCATGGAGTCCGTCAGCCGGCGGATCTCCGCCTCGTTTTCGGCGATCTCCCGCTCCAGCGCCTCCCGGCGCTGGGC
>CAMHRJ010000098.1 GCA_946187475.1 uncultured Clostridia bacterium
ACCTGACCTACCAGTGGCAGTATCAGGCGCCCGGCGGCAGCTGGAAGAACACCACCCTCGCCGGCAACAAGACCGACACGCTGAAGGTGGGCGCCACCTGCGGCCGCAGCGGCTATCAGTACCGCTGCGCTGTGAAGAGCGGCAGTGATACCGTGTACTCCGACGGCGCGCTGCTGACCGTCTTCGGCATCAAGACCCAGCCTGCCGACGTTTCCGGCACGGTGGGGAAGACCGTCACCATGAAGGTGGCGGCCACCGGTGAAAACCTGACCTACCAGTGGCAGTACCAGACGGACGCCGGCACCTGGAAGAATACCACGCTGACCGGTGCCAAGACCGCAACGCTGAAGATCCCGGTGACCCTGGCCCGGGACGGCAATGTCTATCGCTGCGTGGTGAAGAGCGGCAGCAACACTGTCACCTCCAATGCCGCGAAGCTGACAGTCTTCGCCATCAAGACCCAGCCCAAGGATGTTACCGCGACTGCCGGTAAAACGGTTACCATGAAAGTGGTCGCCACAGGCGAGAACCTGACCTACCAGTGGCAGTATCAGGCCGCCGACGGCACCTGGAAGAACACCACCCTGACCGGCGCCAAGACAGCAACGCTGTCGATTCCGGCCACCGCAGCCCGGAACGGCAACGTCTACCGCTGCATCGTCAAGAGCGGCACCAGTACCATCACCTCCAACGCCGCGAAGCTCACGGTGAAATAAACCCAAACCCAACAAAAATCCCCTGCTCCGTGCACTCCGTGGAGCAGGGGATTTTTTTATGCGTTTCAGATCATACGTTTGCGAAGAGCTTCGCGTTCTTCGGCACGATGAAGTTCACCGCGTCGGGCACCAGGGTGAAGTTGATCTTGTCACGGTAGAGGGCCTCGCCGTCGATGTTGATGACGATGGGCTCCGGCGCCTCGATCTCCATGTGGGTGCCGGTGACGTGGGCGATTTTGCTCTCCGGCAGCTCCCGCCATCTGGCGGAGGCGTATTTGCCGATGAGGCCGGGGAACTCAATGAGCTTCACGTGCTTGGCCACCAGGAACTCCAGGGAGTGGTCGTCGGGGCGGGCGTCAGCGGTGGGGTGGAAGCCGCCGCCGTAATACTGACCGTTGCAGGCGCAGGCCAGGGCCATGCTGCCTTCGTACTCAAAATCGCCGCAGCGCACCTTCATGGGCTGGTTCAGACCCTTGAACAGGTTCACCACCAGACTGGTCACATAGGCCATGGGGCCTGCGCCCAGCACCGGGATGTTGCTGTATTTGTGCACGTCCGTGCCGATGCGGGCGTCCGCGCCCACGGAGCAGATGTTGATGCTGTAACGGCCGCAGGTCTCGATCAGATCGAACTTGCGGATCTCGCCGTAGACCAGCTCCCGCAGATCGCGGAAGCGCTCGGCGTCGTCACCGAAGATCCGGAGAAAGTCGTTGCCCGTGCCCGTGGGGTACTGGGTGATGGAGACGTTGGGCAGCCGCGCCGCGCCGTTGGCGCACTCGTTGAGGGTGCCGTCGCCGCCGCAGGCAAAGACCCGCAGGCCGTCTTCCGTTTCCGCGTCGGCCTTGATCTTGACCTCCGCGTCCCGGGGCGCTTTCGTGACATAGACCTCATAAGCCAGACCGGCCGGCTCCATGACGGCCTTCGCCGCCTCGATGACCTCCGCCGTGCGGTTCTTGCCGCCGGCCACGGGATTGACAATAAACAGATGTTTCATGGTTCTTCCTCCGGAATTAGTTCAAAAAACTGAAACAATATTACGACAATTGTTCCACTTTTTCAAGGGGATTGGCAAAAATTTCTCTGTTTTCTTAGCGTTTTCGAATTCTTTCTCGTCTTTTGCTCGCATTTTCCCGGCAAATGTGGTAAAATATCAATCTGAGCAAAATTCCCATGGGAGGTGCGGATATGGTTTTGACCTTTGGTGCTGCAGCCGGCGTCATCGCTGCGGAGGCCGCGGTGCGCAGCCGGGTGAACCGCGCTCCGGCGGAGACCTATCCCCGGCGCCTTTCCAACCGCCTGGAGCTGCGCCGGGCCCACAACCACGGCCTGGTGGGCAGCCGGTTTGAAGATCGGCCCAAGGTGGTCTATGCCTACCAGACTGCGGCCAATCTGGCGGCAGTCTCCGGCGCCGTGCTGGCGAACCTGGCCTGGCCCTGCTCGGGCCTGACCCGCCTGGGTGTGGGACTGGTCACCGGCGGCGCCCTTTCCAACTACGTCGAGCGGCTCCGTCGCGGCAGCGTCACGGACTACCTCCACGGCGTGGACCTGCCGGTGGATTTGCTGAACCATCGAATCTGGAATCTGGCGGACATGGCGATCTTCAACGGCGCCGTGCTGGCTGCGGTGGGACTGGTGCTGTGATGGAACGTTATGATGTTTACGATCTGGACCGCCGCCTGACCGGTCGGACCTGCCTCCGGGGGGAAGCCCACCCGGACACGGACTGCCAGCTGGTGATCCATGTGTGCCTGTTCAATTCCCGGGGCCAGCTGCTGATCCAGCAGCGGGATCGCTCCAAGCAGAGCTACCCGGAATACTGGGACGTCTCCGTGGGCGGCGGCGTGCTGGCAGGGGAGACTCCGCGCCAGGCTGCCGTGCGCGAGGTGCGGGAGGAACTGGGACTGGAGATCGAAGCGCCCGGGGCTGCGGCAGTGACGCTGTCCTTTGCCGGCGGTTTTGACGACTATTACATTCTGGACTGCGACGCGCCCGTGGAGGCGCTGTGTCTTCAGCCCGGCGAGGTGCAGGACGCCCGCTGGGCCACCAAAGAGGAGATTCTGGCCATGCTGGCCGAGGGCAGCTTCGCGCCCTTCTGGCCCAGCTTTATCGAGCTGCTGTTCGATTTGCATCAGCACATCGGCCTCTCGGAATAGGAAAGGAGGGCAGACATGCCGAAGCAGAAAAACAATCGCATCCCTGCGCTGATCCTGGCACTGGTGCAGACGCTGTGTCTGCTGCTGTATCCGTTCTGCGCCCGGCAGCTGCTGGACGTGGGCGTCCGCCGCTGCGGCTTTACGTCCATGGTGCCGGAGCAGCTCCGCGCCCAGACCTTTCAGGACCTGCGCCTGTTCATGACGCCGGAGGATTATAAGATCGTCTCCGCCTCCTATGCGGAAGAAGCCGGTGTCTGCACCCTGCGGGATGACGCGGACCTGCCGGCGCTGGAGGCGCTGCTGCCCCTGGCGGAGGTGCGCTATCTGCGTCTGAGCCAGCAGGGCCCCAACGCCATGACCGCTGCCCGGACGGCGCTGGAAAACGGCGTCATGACCCAGGCGGAGATCATGGAGCGGGCCGAGCGCAGCGGCAGCGTGGAAAAGCTGACAGATGCGCAGCTCCAGACCGCTGCCAGTGCCTTCCTCCGCTCGGAGCTGTCCGTCCTGGGCGGTGACCCGGGCCAGGTGCGAAACGGCTATATCTGGCGTGTGGTGGGTCTGCTCGCCATCGCTGCTGCGGTGTATTATCTCTGCGCGGTGCTGCGTCTGCGGCTCCATCTGCCGGAGACGCCTATGGCGGAAAAGGTGCTGCTGATCCTCGGCGCTCTGGCGGTGCTCATTTGGAGCGTCCCGCAGCTCATTTCCGAGGGCGGCCTCGCCCTGGGCGCGTGGACGGCGGCGGTTTTGACTGTTGCTCAGGCGCTGCTGCCCTGGGTTCCGGCTTCCATGAAGAAAAACGAAGATCTGCCCATGCCCGGCGGGCGCGGAGAGACCTTCTCTGCGGCGCTGCCGTCGGTGCTGGCGGCAGTTTCGGCGCTGCTGGCCTTCCTGGCCCTGCGCCGCTCCGCCGTCACGGTGGACCAGCTCTCCGCACTGCTGTCCCAGGTGATCTCCGGGGGAGAGAACACCCCGGCGGTGCTTTGGGGAAGGATGCTTCCGGCCCTCATCCTGGCGGCAGTCGCCATCCTCTGTGCCGTGGCAGCGGTCCTGACCTGGCGGCGGCAGCGCTTCGCTATCCCGGAGCCGGCGGGCGGCATGCTCTCCCGACTTCCGGCGGCGGTGATTCTGGCGGCTGCCTTCGTGACGCTGGTGCTGCTGCGATTCTGGCTGGCGCTGGCGGCTTTGGTGACCCTGGGCCTCTCGGCGCTGGTCTATGTCCGGCTTTTGAACGACCGGGCGGTGCTGCGTGTGCCGCTGATCCGGCTGATCGGCCACCTGGGCTGCATCTGTGCGGCGGGCTTCGGCGCCGCTTTGGCGGGCAGCAATACCATCACCCCCGGCGCCTGCTCCGGCTGTATGCTGGCCATGCTGGCGTTCACCCGAGTCCAGACAAAGCTGCTGACGGAGCGGTAAATTGGGAGTTTATAGAGCTGTTAGATAGAGCGCTGCCTTCCCCCTCAGGGGGAAGGGGGACCGCTTGCGGTGGATGAGGGGTGTCCAATGGCGGCGAAGCCGCAACCATGTTCATATGGATGCCGCTGACGCGGCGATGGAACCACCTCATCAGTCAGCTTGCGCTGACAGCTTCCCCTGCGAGGGGAAGCCGTTATGCACGGGCAAACATCAAGTACACTGACAATCCAAACTGAAAAAGGTGATACTATGGATAACATGCATCTTTTTTCCGCGCCGGTGAATATGGACGCTGACGGCGCGCTGAAGCTTCTGGAGGCTGTGGGCCTTCCCATGGAGACGGCCAGCGTCATCGCTGTGAAGGTGGACTTCACAAAGCCATGTCCGATGTGCCTTCCCGCCATTTGCGATGCCCTGCGGGAAAAGGGCTGCCTGGCCTTCCTGGCGGACACCGCCCCGGGCTACGGCGACGCCCTCAAGGCCCTCTGGTACGCCGGCTCCAACGGCTATGACCGGGCGGGCGCGCCCTGCGTGCTGGCCGACGGCGTCAAGGGCACGGACTATGAGCTGATCCCCGCCCGGGGTGTGAAGCTCCTGCGCTCGGCCAAGTTCGGCCGCGCCATTCTGGACGCCGACGCCATTCTCTCCGTCACGGAGCTCACCGTGGACGAGGGCGGCTACTGCGGCGTCATCCACGATCTGGGCTACGGCTGCGCCTCCAGAGCGGGGAAGACCGAGGTGCAGACCTCCGGCAAACCCGTGGTGGACGCATCCAAGTGCATCGGCTGCAAGCAGTGCACCACCGTCTGTGAGCACGGCGGCGCCCGCATGGACCCGGACACCAACAAGGCCACCATCTTCCCGCCCAAGTGCTCCGGCTGTATGCGCTGCATGCGCATTTGCCCCACCGGGGCCATCCACCCGAACTTTGACGTCTCCGACGCCGCGGTCCAGAGCAAGATCGCGGAATACGCCAAGGCCCTCTGCGACGCCAGACCCCACGCCCACATCATGATGGCGGCGGGCAATGTCTATGCCTGCGCCGATCCGGTGCAGCTGGACCAGGTCTGCGCCGAGGCGCTGGGCATTCCCAAGAGCTTTACCGCAGGAATCGAGCATCTTCTGACCCTCCGCGAGGGATAATACGAGCATCACCTCATCGACCGATGGGGTGATGTTCTCGTTTGAGAATTTGATTGCATTTCCCTTGCGACCATGGTATAATCTCATATCATGGGTTAATTTGGGCATTCTATCAAAGAATGCTTTGCCTGCGTTTACAGATAGAAAAGCCGCCTGGCGCGGCTTGAGGGGTGTACTATGGATAAATACGTGATCCGCGGCGGGAAACCGCTGCAGGGTGAGGTTTCAATCAGCGGCGCGAAGAACGCTGCCGTTGCGATTATTCCGGCGGTTCTGCTGGTAGAGGGTGTCTGCCGCTTGGAGAACATTCCCCAGATCAGCGATGTGGACATGCTGCTCACGATCCTGGAGGGTCTGGGCGCGAAGGTGGACCGTCTGGACGGTTCCACCGTGGAGATCGACGCTTCGGACGTCCACTTTGTGGACGCTCCCTATGAGCTCATGCAGAAGATCCGGGCCTCCTACTACCTGATCGGCTCCATGCTGGGCCGATTCGGCATGGCCAAGACCACCATGCCCGGCGGCTGCAACTTCGGTCTGCGGCCCATCGACCAGCATGTGAAGGGCATGACCGCCATGGGCGCCACGGTGGAGATCAAGGACGGCTTCGTCTATGCCAACACGCCGGACGGCATGCTCCACGGCGCGAAGATCTACCTGGACAAGGTCTCCGTGGGCGCCACCATGAACATCATCATTGCCGCCTCCCGGGGCAGGGGCCGCACCATCATCGAGAATGCTGCCCGGGAGCCTCACATCGTGGATCTGGCGAACTTCCTCAACTCCATGGGCGCGGACGTGCGCGGCGCCGGCACCGACACCGTGAAGGTCTACGGCGTGGAGCGGCTCCACGGCGGTACCTACAGCATTATCCCCGACCAGATCGAGGCCGGCACCTATATGACCGCCTGCGCCGCTGCCGGCGGTGAGGTGCGCATCCAGAACGTCATTCCCCGGCATCTGGAGTGCATCAGCGCCAAGCTCCGGGAGATGGGCGTTACCGTGGTGGAAGGGGAGGACTCCGTCCTTGTTCGCTCCAACGGCAGACTCCGTCCGGTGAGCGTCAAGACCCTGCCGTACCCCGGCTTCCCCACAGACATGCAGCCCCAGGTGAGCACGGCCCTGTGTCTCGCCGGCGGCACCAGCATGGTCACCGAGGGCATTTACGACAATCGCTACAAATACATGCATGAGCTGCGCAAGATGGGCGCGGACGTCAACGTGGACGGCTGCGTGGCCATCATCAACGGTGTGGAGACCCTCACCGGGGCGGAGGTCAAGGCCTGCGACCTGCGAGCCGGGGCCGCCATGGTCATCGCCGGCCTCTGCGCCCAGGGCGAGACCAGCATCGTGGACATTCACTATATCGAGCGGGGCTACGAGAATTTCGTCGGCAAGCTTCGCGCGCTGGGCGCGGACATCACCTACGTCCATGACGAGGCCCCCGCCGCTGCCGCCGCGGAATGAGGATCACCACCCTCGCCAGCGGCTCCACCGGCAACTGCACCCTGGTGCAGAGCGCCGGCTGCGCGCTGCTGATCGACGCGGGCATCTCTGCCCGGCGCATCACCCAGGGCATGGCCCGGCAGGGGACCATCCCTGCCGGCCTCAGTGCCGTCCTCGTCACCCATGAGCACACGGACCATATCTCCGGCCTCGCGGTGTTTCTGAAAAAGACCTCCGCGCCGGTATTCGCCGTTCCGCCTGTGGCGGCGGCTTTGCGCAGACTCCTGCCGGAGCATGCTGCGCGCTTTCAGCCTGTCGAGGGAGAAACCTTCTCCGTCGACGCCTTTGAGATCACCTCGATCCCCACGCTCCACGACTCCGCGTCCAGCTGCGGCTGGCGTCTGGAGACAGAGGAGGGCGCCTTCGGCCTCTGCACCGACCTGGGTCTTGTGACCGAGGACGTGCTGGAAGGACTCTGCGGCGTGGGCTGCGCCCTGATCGAGGCCAACCACGACATCGACATGCTGCTTCGCGGGCCT
>CAMHRJ010000099.1 GCA_946187475.1 uncultured Clostridia bacterium
CGCGCACACAGGCGAGGATGTTCTCAAACACCGCCAGCTCCGTGGAGAAGGCCGCGAACACCATGAACAGGAAGAACAGGGTGCCCCAGATGCGGCCGCCGGCCATGTTGTTGAAGACGGTGGCCATGGTGTTGAACAGCAGGGCGGGGCCGGCGTTCACTTCCACGTTGTAGGTGAAGCAGGCGGGGAAGATGATCAGACCCGCCATGATGGCGACGAAGGTGTCCAGCAGGATGACGTTCAGGCTCTCGCCCAGCAGCGTGCGCTCCTTGCCGATGTAGCTGCCGAAGATCGCCATGGAGCCGATGCCGAGACTCAACGTAAAGAACGCCTGGTTCATGGCGCCGACGATAACGGAGCCGTTGATCTTGCTGAAATCAGGTACCAGATAGAAGGCGAGGCCTTCCTTCGCGCCGCTCATGGTGAAGCTGTGGATCGCGAGGACGATCATCAGCAGGAACAGGCCGATCATCAGGTACTTCGTCACGCGCTCGAGACCGCCCTGCAGGTTGAAGCTCAGAACGGCAAAGCCGAGCACGACGGCGACCAGCAGGTAGATGACGTTGACGCCCGGGTTCGTGATCATCTCGACGAAGCCGAGATTCGTGGACTGACCCAGCAGGAACTTCACGAAGTAATACATCATCCAGCCGGTGACGACGGTGTAAAACGCCATGAGGGCGATGTTGCCCAGCAGCGCCAGATAGCCGTGGATGTGCCATTTCTGTCCGGGCTTCTCCAGCTTCTGATACATGCGGACGGGGCTGGCCTGAGAGGCTCTGCCCATGGCAAACTCCATGGTCATGGCAGGCAGACCCAGCAGCAGCAGGCAGAGGATATACACCAGAACGAAACCGCCGCCGCCGTACTGACCCGTCATCCACGGGAATTTCCATACGTTGCCGCATCCAATGGCGCAGCCCGCGCTTACCAGCAGGAAGCCGAGCCGGGATTGAAAGTTTTCACGTTTCATGATCTCTCTCCATTCATAAAATGTTCATATATCATACCATATTCTGCATGCATATGCAACCATTATCCGGGAAAAAACCGCGCCGACATGAAAAAAACTGAAGCGGGGATTGCAATTCCTTTGGGATATTTGTATAATAAATGTGTTCATACCACATGAATACAACAAAGGAGACAGCAAAATGGCAGATTACAAAGAGATTTATCAGCAGAAGCTGAAAACCGCCGCGCAGGTGGCGCAGATGGTGGAATCCGGCTGGGTCTTCGGCATGGACGCCGCACCCACCCAGGCTGACGGCATCATGAATGCCATCGCTGACCACGTCCGGGAAAGCGACATTCATAGCCTGAAGGTCCACCTCATGTTGGACGGCTATCCGTTCCCGTTCCTGGCCGACGATTCCCTGGACGGCAAGATGAACGGCGTGTCCTGGTTCTCCGGCGGCGGTCTGCGCAAGGCCGTCAACGGCGGCTATGCCGACCTGATTCCCGGCTATTACCGCGATTTCCCCGGCGTCATCCGCCGCATGTACGAGTATGACGCCTATGTGGTCAGCGTCTCTCCCATGGACAGCCACGGCTACTTCAGCCTGGCCACCTCCACCAGCTACTCCCAGGCCATGATCGATAAGGCCAGACGCATCTTCGTCGAGGTCAACGAGAAGCAGCCCCGCTGCCTCTGCGGCACCCAGCTGCACGTCTCCGAGGTGACGGCCATTGTGGAGAACACCCACGATATGCCCGTCCTGCCGCCCACGAAGATCGACGAGACCAGCAAGATCATCGGCGGCTACATCGCCGAGCAGATTCCTGACGGCGCCTGCATCCAGCTGGGCATCGGCGCCATTCCCGACGCCGTGGGCGCGGCCCTGATGACGAAGAAAGATCTGGGCATCCACACCGAGATGTTCACCACCTCCATGGTGGACCTGCTGGAGAGCGGCGCCGCCAACAACTCCAAAAAGCAGATCCATCGCGGCAAGACCGTCACCACCTTCGCCTTCGGCAGCCAGCGGATCTATGACTTCATCAACGACAATCCCTGCTTCGAGATCCTTCCGGTAGACTACGTCAACGACCCCGACGTCATCTGCCAGAACGACAACTTCATCTCCATCAACGCGGCTCTGGAGGTGGACCTCTTCGGCCAGGTCTGCGCCGAGAGCGTGGGCACCAAGCACATGTCCGGCTCCGGCGGCCAGGTGGACTACGTCCGCGGCGCCTGCCAGTCCAAGGGCGGCAAGAGCTTCATCGCCTTCACCTCCACGGCCAAGGGCGGCACCATCAGCAAGATCAAGAACATCCTCACCCCCGGCGCCATCGTCACCACCAGCAAGAACGATGTGGACTACATCGTCACCGAATACGGCATCGCCCATCTTCGGGGCGAGACCCTCTCCAGCCGCGCCAAGCAGCTGATCGCTATCGCGCACCCCGACTTCCGCGACGAGCTCATGTTCGACGCCAAGAAGCGCGGCATCATCATCTGAAAGAACCCACCATCCCGAAACCGGCGCGCATTGCGCGCCGGTTTTAAACTCCAGACGCCACACTTTTTGAACCATGGAGGCAGACATGTACAGACCTTTGGCAGATGAATTGCGTCCCACGTCCCTGGACGACGTGGTGGGCCAGAAGCACATTCTGGGCACCGACGGGATGCTCCGGCGGATCGTCCAGTCCGGCCAGATCCCCAATATGGTGTTCTATGGCCCCTCCGGCACCGGCAAGACCACCGTGGCCAGCATCATTGCCGCCCGGACGAACCGGACCCTGCGGCGCCTGAACGCCACCACCGCCGGCATTTCGGACATCCGTGCCATCATTGCGGAGCTGGACACCATGCTGACCCCCGGCGGCGTGCTGCTGTATCTGGACGAGATCCAGTATTTCAACAAAAAGCAGCAGCAGTCTCTGCTGGAGTTCATGGAGGACGGCCGCATCACACTGATTGCCTCCACCACGGAAAACCCGTATTTCTATATCTACAATGCCGTGCTCAGCCGTTCCACGGTCTTTGAGTTCAAGCCTGTCCCGGCGGCCGAGACTGCCCGTGCGGTCCAGCGGGCCATCCGCATCCTCTGCGAGCGGGAGGGCGTCACACCAGAGACGGAGCCCGGCGTGGAGGCCTACATCGCCTCGGTCTGCGGCGGCGACGTGCGCAAGTCCCTGAACGCCGTGGAGCTGCTGTTTTCCACCGCCAAGCGGGAAGGGGACACCGTCCTGCTCACCCGGGCCGATGCCGAGGCCATCAGCCAGCGCAGCGCCATGCGCTACGACCGGGAGGGGGACGACCACTTCGACGTGGTTTCCGCCCTGATGAAGTCCCTGCGGGGCTCCGACCCGGACGCGGCCCTCCACTATCTGGCCCGGCTCCTGGAGGCCGGAGACCTGGTGGGCGCCTGCCGGCGGATTCTCTGCTCTGCCAGCGAGGACATCGGCCTTGCCTATCCCCAGGCGGTATCCATCGTGAAATCCTGCGTGGACAGCGCGCTCCAGCTGGGCCTGCCGGAAGGGCGGCTCCCGCTGGCCCAGGCCTGCATTCTGCTGGCCACCGCGCCCAAGTCCAACAGCGTGGTCATGGCCATCGACGCCGCCGCGGCGGACATCCGCGCCGGCAAGGCCGGCCCCATCCCCAGAGAGCTCCAGAACGTCCACGCCGACGGTACGGGCTTCGAGCGGGAGCAGGGCTATCTCTATCCCCACAACTACGACCACCATTGGGTGCAGCAGCAGTATCTGCCCGATGAGCTGGCGGGCACCCATTACTACGAATACGGCGACAACAAAAACGAGCAGGCCGCCAAGGCCTACTGGGACAAGATCAAGGGGTGACGGCATGGACATTCAGATCGGCGACGTTCTCACCATGAAAAAGGCCCATCCCTGCGGCGAAAAGCGCTGGGAGGTACTGCGCACGGGGGCGGATTTCCGCCTGAAATGCCTGGGCTGCGGCCACGAGGTTTTCGGCGCCCGCTCCAAGTTTGAGAAGAGCATACGCGCTGTGGACACGGCTGGCCGCAAACCGTTGTAAAACCTCACATTTGTACAGAAATGATGAACAAGTTGAAAAAATTTCGCTTTTTACTTGACAAAAGTTCCAAAAAGCGTTAATCTGTATACAACAGGTGCGACGCACCAAGTACCCGAAAGGGAAATTTGGAAAAGGAGTATTACTATGGATTTCAGAAGCACGACTGCTAGAGATTTTTGTGAAGATCTGGGTGGCAAGGAGCTGATGGCGCAGTATACGCCCAACCTGCTGAAGTTCCCCCTGAAGCTGTTCTATAAGAAGACCTGCGGCGAGATTTTCGATCTGTGCCTGAAGAAAGGTCACGTCACCCCCGAGGCCGCTGCTGCTCTGCAGGCCGCTTTCGAGGCGAAGTATCCGGACTAATCGATTCTGCAATTCAGATTCGAGGTTAGACCAAAGTACATACCATCCGCGCTCCGCAAAAACCGGGGCGCGGTTTTCTTATCTGTCGAAACCAGTTTCGACAGATAAGAATAACGGCTCGCGCTCCATCGCCCTTCGGTTGGTCGGCGCGAGGACTCGCCCCAGGTCGAGTCTCAGGGTGTTTTTGCCGGGGCAAAGCTCCGGCAAAAACAATATGAATCATTCTGCCTTCCGGAAGGCAGTTATTTTTTTCTTGCGTATGGGCGCTCGCCATATTATAATGAATCCAAACAGATTTCGGCAATACGGAAAGGAACGTTTTCGCATGGAATACCGCATTGAACATGACACCATGGGCGAGGTCCAGGTCCCCGCAGACCGTCTCTGGGGCGCCCAGACCCAGCGCAGTTTTGAGAATTTCCGCATCGGCATCGAGAAGATGCCCATGCCCGTCATCTACGCTCTGGCCTCCATCAAGCAGGCTGCTGCCCGCACCAACGCCTCCCTGGGCGTGCTGGACCGGCGTCTGGCCGACGCCATCGACGCCGCCTGCGAGGAGATCCGGGCAGGGAAGTGGGACGGGGAATTCCCCCTGGCCGTCTGGCAGACCGGCAGCGGCACCCAGACCAACATGAACGTCAACGAGGTGGTGGCCCACCGGGCCAACGCCATTCTGGGCGAGAACGTGGTCCATCCCAACGACCACGTGAACCGCTCCCAGAGCTCCAACGACGTCTATCCCTCCGCCATCCACATCGCCGCCAGCCTCATGATCGAGCAGCAGGTGCTGCCGGCACTGGACCGGCTCTATCGCACCTTGGATGATCTCAGCCTGGAATACAGCGGCATCGTGAAGATCGGCCGCACCCACCTCCAGGACGCCACGCCTCTGACCCTTGGCCAGGAGATCAGCGGCTGGGCCAGTATGCTCCAGCATTGCCGGGAAATGCTCCTGAAGAGTCTGGACGGCCTTTCCGAGCTGGCGCTGGGCGGCACCGCCGTGGGCACGGGCCTGAACGCCCCCGCCGACTTCGGCAAGGACGTGGCGGCGGAGCTGAGTACCATGCTGGGCCACACCTTCATCACCGCGCCCAACAAGTTCCACGCTCTCACCAGCAAGGACGCCGTGGTCTATGCCCACGGAGCCCTGAAGGCTCTGGCGGCGGACCTGATGAAGATCGCCAACGACGTCCGCTGGCTGGCCTCCGGCCCCCGCTGCGGCCTGGGCGAGCTGACCATTCCGGAAAACGAGCCAGGCTCCTCCATCATGCCCGGCAAGGTGAACCCCACCCAGTGCGAGGCGGTCACCATGGTGGCCGTGCAGGTCATGGGCAACGACGCGGCCATCGGTTTTGCGGCGTCCCAGGGCAACTTCGAGCTGAATGTGTTCCTGCCGGTGATCCTCTATAACTTCCTCCAGTCCGCGAAGCTTCTGGCGGACGTGATGGATTCCTTCAACACCCACTGCGCCTCCGGCATCAAGGCCAACCGCAGCGTCATTGCCGACCACCTGCGGGATTCCCTGATGCTGGTCACGGCTTTGAATCCCCACATCGGTTATGAGAATTCCGCCCGCATTGCGAAATATGCCCATAAGACCGGCATGACCCTGCGCGAGGCTGCTGTGGCCCTGAATCTGGTGACGCCCCAGCAGTTTGACGAGTGGGTCCGCCCGGAGAAGATGGTGCATCCCACCAAGCCATGAAAGAGAAAAAGCGCGGCTTCTTTTACGCCGCCTACATCCTGTCCATGCTGATCTTCGGCACCAACGGCTATCCCGTGTCCCATATGTCCCTGGACAGCGGCCAGATCGTCCTCATGCGCACCCTGCTGGGCGGCCTGCTGCTGACCATTGTGGTGGTGCTGAAAGGCGGCTTCGACCGGGATGCCATCCGCGCCGAGGGCTGGCCCCTGCTCCTGGGCGGCACGGCACTGGGCCTCAACTGGGTGGCCCTCTTCACCGCCTATCGGATGCTGAACGTGAGCCTCGCCACGCTGATCTACTATGCCGGCCCCATGATCGTGCTGCTGCTGTCCCCGGTGCTGTTCAAGGAAAAGCTCACCGGCAGCAAGCTCCTGGCCGTGGCGGTGGTGGCGGTGGGCCTTGTGTGCATCAGCGGCAGCATCGCCGCCGGCGGCCTGAGCATCCCCGGCATGATCGCTGCGGCGATCGCGGCGCTGCTGTACGCCAGCCTCATTACCTTCAATAAGCGCATCCACCGTACCAGCGGCCTGCAGACTGCGGCGCTGGAGCTGGATGTGGCACTGGTCGTGGTGCTGATCTATGTGCTGCTCACCACGGGCCTGCCCCAGATCCAGCGCGGCGATGTGCCCTATGTGCTGTGGATCGGCCTCATCAACACGGGCCTGGCGTACCTGCTCTATTTCTCCGGCCTGCAGAAGCTTCCGGGCCAGTCTGTGGCCCTGATCAGCTATGTGGACCCGGTATCCGCGCTGATCTTCTCCGCGCTGCTGCTGGGGGAGAAGATGTCCTCTGTCCAGCTCCTGGGCGCGGTGCTCATCATCGGCGGCGCCATTTTGGGCGAGCTGCTGAAAAGTCGAAAACTGGATCAACCAGTGGAATAAACCAAATCAAACTTGAAGGAGGCTTATCATGAAGTTCTACAAATGCGAAAAGTGCGGCAAGATCGTCGGCATCGTCACCGACTCCCCGTGTCCCACCATGTGCTGCGGTGAGGCCATGGTCGAGATCGTCCCCGGCTCCACCGACGCCGCCCAGGAGAAGCATGTTCCCGTTTACACCGTGGACGGCGGCAAGGTCTGCGTCCAGGTGGGCGACGTGGCACACCCCATGCTGCCCGAGCACTACATCGAGTGGATTGCCCTCCAGACCAAGGAAGGCAACCAGCGCAAGTCTCTCAAGCCCGGCGACGAGCCCAAGGCCTGCTTCGCCATCACCGAGGGTGACGAGGTGGAGGCGGTCTACGCCTACTGCAACCTCCACTCCCTGTGGAGCAAATAAGTTCAGATCCCAACCAAAAACAGCCACCGGATTTCCGGTGGCTGTTTTC
>CAMHRJ010000100.1 GCA_946187475.1 uncultured Clostridia bacterium
CGACAGCCTTGGCAGCGCCGGTGGAGGAGGGGATGATGTTGTTGTAGATGGAGCGGGCGCCGCGCAGGTCCTTCTTCTTGGGGAAGCCGTCCACGATGGCCTGGGTGGCGGTGGAGGCGTGCACGGTGGTCATCAGACCCTCGATGATGCCGAAGTTATCATTGACGACCTTGGTGATAGGCGCCAGGCAGTTGGTGGTGCAGGAAGCGTTGGAGACGAACTGCATGTCGGCAGTGTACTTGTCCAGGTTGACGCCGCAGACGAACATGGGGGTGTCGTCCTTCGCGGGGCCGGACATGATGACGACCTTGGCGCCGGCGTCGATGTGCGCCTGAGCCTTGGACTTCTCCAGGTAAACGCCGGTGCACTCCAGCACGTACTCCACGCCCAGCTCGCCCCAGGGGATCTGGGTGGCGTCGCGGTAAGCCTTGTCGGAGAGGACCTTCACGACCTTGCCGTTGACGGTGACGGTGCTGTCCTCGTCGTTGCCGACGACTTCGCCGTCGAAGCGGCCGTGGACGGAGTCATACTTCACGCAGTAAGCGATGTGGGAAGCGGGATGGCCGGGAGCGTTGATGGCGACGACCTCGATGTCGTCGGACTTGATGGCGGCGCGGAAGGCCAGGGAGCCGATGCGGCCGAAACCATTGATGCCAACTTTAATCATTGATGTTTTCCTCCTGATTATAATAGTTGTGGGATTTCTCACTGGTTGCCATTCTAATACATTTTCTCCAAAAGTGCAATAAATTTTTCACAAAATTCAAATCTTCCCCGTTTTGAAACAAAGTTGCCGGATTCTGAGTTGAATTCTTGTGATTTTTGGCGTATATTTTATTTGAGAGAATGAAGATAAACCACCTGAGAATGGGAGAAAACGATGGCGGAACAATTTGATCTCACCACCGCCGCAGCCCTGCTGGAGCTGCAGGCGGACGGCGTGCTGCTCACCCGGGGCCGCGCAGTGGCGTACATGAATCCCGCGGCCCAGCAGCAGCTGGGCGGCGACTTCACCGGCGCGGCGGTCTCCAAGGTGCTGCCGGCCTGTCTCGTGAACCTCCAGTCCCACAGCTGCGCCGCAGCCGTGACGGCGGGGGAGCGGTTTTTGACGGTGACGGTGCGCACCGCCGGCCTCTACCGGCTCTATACTCTGCGCAGACTCCCGGAGCCGAAGCCCGTTTCCGCGCCGGGCCAGGAGCTCTGGACCCACCTGATGAACCTCCGGATGCTGACCCAGCAGCTGGACAGTGCCGCCGATCGCGGCGGCAGCGCAGAAGGAAAGGAGCTCTCCGCCCGGTTCACACGGCTGTACTACCAGCTCCACCGCAAGCTCACCAACGCCTCCACGCTCTCCGGGCTGGACGACGGCACGCTGCCCTTCGTCCCGGCGGAGGTGGAGTGCGTCTCCGCCCTGCAGTCCATCCGCAGCGCCCTTGCCCGGCTCACGGAGGGGCAGGGGATCGCCCTGGAAACGGAGCTGCCGGAGGAACCGGTCTGCGTACTGGCGGACGGGGAGCTCCTGAACCGGGCGCTGCTGAATCTGCTCCTGAACGCCCTGCAGCAGTGCAAGGCGGGCGACGCGCTGAAGCTGCGGCTCCACGCCTCCAAAGACACGGTCACCATCGCTCTGGCGGATGCCGGCCCGGGCCTCTCGGCCGAGCGGCTGCGGGATCTGCTCTGCCCGGAAGAGCGGGGCGGCCTCTCGGTGGTGCAGGGCGTGGTGCGCCTCCACGGCGGCAGCTTCCTGGCGGAGAATAACCCCGGCGGCGGTACCACCGCGCGCATTCTTTTGCCCCGGGTTTTGAACCCGTCCTCGCTGCACAGCGGCGGCGACCGGGAGCTGGAGCTGGCGAAGGCCCTCCTCAGCGGTCTGGCGGACTTCCTCACGCCGGAGCAGGTGCAGCGCCTCAGTGCCGAGGCGGAATTTGTCTAATCTGACGGCCATTTCCTCCCAGAATGGGATTTCTTGTGTAAAATTCAAATTGACAGCACTGGAAATTCCTGCTAAGATAAGACCACAACCGAATATTGCAGTGAAAGGATAGAGGCGCAGTTGTCAAGAGTATCCCCGGTGCAAGGCATCGCAAAGCCGTTGCCGGTGAGAAAGGGGCCGCTGCCGAAGGCCGTGCGGGCGCGCACAGCCTGGGCAAACGGAGAACATCCGTTTGACTGTCGCATTTGCGGAGCGCTGTTTTTTTGCTACATGTTCAACCGCCGGGCAGGGCGACTGTCCGAGGCTGTATATGTCGATACGCGCAGCAAATGGCTTCATTTGCTGCGTTTTTCTTTGGTGATCCTTCCAAAGCAATAGACGGTTTGACAGCAGTCTCCGGAATGGGCATCTTTTGCAAGAAAGGCGGCATTTTTTGCGCTTAAATTGCAAGCCGGGTGCGCATAGAATGGAGACAAACAAACCACTTTATAAAAAGGAGCGTATCATCATGACCACCAACCCCATCTTCCGCGGCGTCGCCACCGCCATCATCACCCCCACCACTCCCAACGGTGTGGATTACGAAGCCTTTGGCCGTCTCATCGACTGGCAGATCGAGGAAGGCGTCAACGCCATCGTCGTCTGCGGCACCACCGGCGAGAACCCGACCCTCACGGACGAAGAGCACAAGGAGTGCATTCGTTTCTGCGTGGAGCATGTGAACCACCGCATCCCCGTCATCGCCGGCACCGGCTCCAACGATACCGCCCACGCCATCGAGATGACCAAGTACGCCTGCAGTGTCGGCGCCGACGCCATCCTGGTGGTCACGCCTTACTACAACAAGGCCACCCAGGCCGGTCTGGTGCAGATGTACTACGCCATCGCCGACGCCTCCACCGTTCCCATGATTGTTTACAACGTCCCCAGCCGCACCGGCTGCGGCATCAACCCCGAGACCTATGTGGAGCTGGCGAAGCACCCCCGCATCGCCGCCATCAAGGAGGCCAACGGCGATATCTCCAAGATTGCCAAGACCGCGCAGCTCTTAAACGGCGCCATGGACATCTACTCCGGCAACGACGACCAGATCGTTCCCATCATGTCTCTGGGCGGCATCGGCGTCATCTCCGTTCTGTCCAACGTGGCGCCCCGCCAGACCGTGGAGATCTGCGACCGCTGGTTCAACGGCGACGTGGAAGGTGCGAGAGCGCTGCAGCTGGAGCTGCTGCCCCTGATCAACGCCCTCTTCTGCGAGGTCAACCCCATCCCCGTCAAGGCCGGCATGGCCGCCATGGGCTGGTGCGAGAACTACCTCCGTCTGCCGCTGACCCCCATGAGCGAAGGTGCCTGGGCGAAGCTGGAGGCCTGCATGAAGGAGCAGAACCTCATCTGATCTGAAATACAATTCGTTTGCAAGAGTGA
Organism: uncultured Clostridia bacterium; assembly: GCA_946187475.1. Taxonomy (GTDB): domain Bacteria; phylum Bacillota; class Clostridia; order Oscillospirales; family Oscillospiraceae; genus CAG-103. The sequence continues at coordinate 3,359 of CAMHRJ010000100.1, forward strand.
AGAGTGAAGAGTTGAGAGTGGAGATACGCAAAACTTCACTCTTCACTCTCCACTCTCCACGCTATCAGGACGGAGGATTATCCATGAATATTATCATCAACGGCGCCAACGGGCGCATGGGCCGGATGCTCACCGAGTGTGCCGAGGCCCAGGGCGTGGGCATCGCCGCCCGCATCAGCCGCAGCTATTTCCACGACGATGACGCCCAGACCTTCGGCGTTCTGGAGGAGTTCACCGGCGACGCCGACGTGGTCATCGACTTTTCCAACCACTCCGACACCGGCAGCCTCCTGGGCTACTGCGTCATGCGTCACCTGCCGGTGGTCATCGGCACCACGGGCCAGTCGGAGGAGGAGCTGAACCAGATCCGCGAAGCCTCCAGAGAGATCCCGATCTTCCTCTCCGGCAACATGTCTGTGGGCGTCGCCGTGCTGGCCGATCTGGCCAAGCGGGCCGCCGCCATGTTCCCGGACGCGGACATCGAGATCATCGAGCGCCACCACAACCAGAAGCTGGACGCCCCCAGCGGCACGGCTCTGCTGCTGGCCCGCCGCATCTGCGAGGCCAGAGGCGAGATGAAGTTCGTGGTGGGCCGCAGCGGCCACGCCAAGCGCGAACCCGACGAGATCGGCATCCACGCCCTGCGCTACGGCTCCGAGACCGGCACACACGAGATTGTCATCTCCAACGGCAAGGAGACCATCACCCTCAAGCACGAGGCGGAAAACCGCAGCCTCTTCGCCCAGGGCGCCCTGGTTGCCGCCCAGACGCTGATCACCCTGGAGCCCGGGCTCTATGACATGCGCGCCATCGTAACGGAATAAGGAGAAAGCAACATGCCCATGAACGCACAGGAAATCATCCGATTCATCGCCGAGGCGGAAAAGAAAACGCCCGTGAAGCTGTATATCAAAGAAAACGCACCCATCGACTACGGCGAGGCTCAGGTCTTCGGCGCGGGAGACAAGATCGTCTTTGGTGACTGGACCCGGCTCCAGCCCATCCTGGAGGCCAATGCCGACAAGATCGCGGACATCGTCGTGGAAAACGACCGCCGCAACAGCGCGGTGCCGCTGCTGGACATGAAGGGCGTGCCCGCCCGCATCGAGCCCGGCGCCCTGATCCGCGACCAGGTCACCATCGGCCAGAACGCCGTCATCATGATGGGCGCCGTCATCAACATCGGCGCCGTCATCGGCGAGGGTACCATGATCGACATGGGCGCCATCCTGGGAGGCCGCGCCACCGTGGGCAAGAACTGCCACATCGGCGCCGGCGCGGTGCTGGCCGGCGTCATCGAGCCCGCCTCCGCCACCCCCGTCATCGTGGAGGACAACGTCCTCATCGGCGCCAACGCCGTGGTCATCGAGGGCGTGCACATCGGCAAAAACGCCGTGGTCGCCGCCGGGGCGGTGGTCATCGAGGACGTGCCGGAGAACATGGTCGTGGCCGGCTGCCCGGCCCGGGTCATCAAGGAAAAGGACGAGAACACGAACCAGAAGACCGCGCTGGAAAGCGCCTTGAGGACATTATGATCGATTACCTTGCAAAAGCCACGCAGCTCGGAGGCACCCTCTCCGAGCTGCGCGAAGCGTTTCACAGAACCCCGGAGCTGGGCAACCGGGAGTACCAGACTGCCGCCCGCATCGAGTCCGTTCTGCAGGACTGCGGCCTGGAGGTCACCCGCATGCTCAGCACCGCCATCGTCGGCACCCTCCGGGGCGGCAAGCCCGGCCCCACCGTGGCCATCCGGGCGGACATGGACGCCCTGCCGATTTTAGAGCAGACCGGCGCGCCCTTCGCCTCCCAGAACCCCGGCGTCATGCACGCCTGCGGCCATGATGTGCACATGGCGGCCGCCCTGGGCGCGGCCATGCTTCTGAGCCAGCAGCGCGAAAACCTTCCCGGCACGGTGAAGTTCTTCTTCGAGCCCGATGAGGAGGACGAAGGCGGCGCCCGCCGCATGATGGACGCCGGCTGCCTCAACGGGGTGGACGCCGTGTTCGGCGCCCACGTGACCCCGGAATTAGAGGCTGGACAAATCGGTGTAAAATATGGTAAATTTTATGCTGCCAGCGATGTGTTCCACATCGTGCTCCACGGCGTGGGCTGCCACGGCGCCGAGCGGGAGAAGGGCATCGACGCCCTGGCCGCTGCGGCCCGGCTGGTGCCGGAGCTGCTGGCCCTGCCGGAGCATTTTCCCGAGGAGCGCTGCGTGGTCAGCGTGGGCTCCTTCCACGCCGGCACCGCCGGGAACATCGTCTCGGACCGGGCGGAGATCAAGGGCATCATCCGCACTCTGGGCGGCGACACCCGGGGCGCCATGCGGGGCCTCTTGAAGGAGACCATCCGCCGCGTGGCCATCGAGACCGACGCCAAGGCGGACGTGATTTTAAGAGAGAGCTACCCCGGCATCGTGAACCACGACGATGCCAGCGCCTTCGTGGAGCGGACGGCGAAGGCCGTCTTTGGCCAGGACGCCGTGCGCGTTCTGGAAAAGCCCACCATGAAGACGGAGGATTTCGGCTACTTCCTGGCTGCCCGGCCCGGCGCTTTCTACCACATCGGCGCGGGCTGCGATCTTCCGCTGCACAACCCCGCTTTCTTACCGGCTGCTGAGACCGTCGTCACCGCGGCGGCACTCCACGCGTCGGTTGCCCATACATTTCTCGAGGAGGGTGGTACCCTATGAACACCATCACAGTCAAATTCGGCGGCACGTCTCTGGCCAGCGCCGCGCAGATCCAGAAGGCCGCCGCCATCATCCAGGCAGACCCTGCCCGCCGCTATGTGGTGGCCTCCGCGCCGGGCAAGCGCACCAAAGAGGACATCAAGGTCACGGATCTGCTCTACCGCTGCTTCAACGAGGCCGAGGACGGCGAGGATTTCACCGGCACCCTCACCAAAATCCATGACCGCTTTGCGGACATCATCCGGGAGCTGGGCGTGGACTTCGACCTGGAGGGCGAGATCGCCGTGCTGAAATCCCATCTGGAGCACAAGCCCAGCCCGGACTACATGGCCAGCCGCGGCGAATACATGAACTCCAAGATCATCGCCGCCTACCTGGGCTACACCTTCATCGACGCGGCGGAAGTGATCTTTTTCCAGGAAAACGGCGCGCTGGATGAGCAGCGCACCTACCAGACCCTCTCCATGCGCCTCATGGGCGAGGAGCGGGCCGTGGTTCCCGGCTTTTACGGCAGCCTGCCGGACGGCACCATCCACACCTTCTCCCGGGGCGGCTCCGACGTCACCGGCGCCATCGTGGCCCGGGCTTCGGCTTCCTCCCTCTATGAGAACTGGACGGACGTCAGCGGCATGCTCTCCGCCGATCCCCGTATCGTGGAGAACCCCCGGGTCATCGATTACATCACCTACACCGAGCTCCGGGAGCTGAGCTACATGGGCGCCTCTGTCCTCCACGAGGACGCGGTGTTCCCGGTGCGCAAGGCGGGCATCCCCATCAACATCCGCAACACCAACGCCCCCGAGGATCCCGGCACCATGATCGTGGCGTCCCTGCCCGCTGTCACGGGTCGGCGCACCGTCACCGGCATCGCCGGCAAGAAGGGCTTCAGCAGCATCCACATCGAGAAGTCCATGATGAACAGCGAGGTGGGCTTTGTTGCCAAGCTCCTGAAGATCTTTGCTGACGAGGGCCTGAGCTTCGAGCACTGCCCCTCGGGCATCGACACCATCTCCATCGTCATCAACACCGCCAGCTTCACGCCCCATCGGGACGCGATTCTCCACCGGATCCGCCAGGATCTGGAGCCGGATGTGGTGGCCGTGGAGGACGGCCTCGCGCTGATTGCCGTTGTAGGCCAGGGCATGGTCTATTCCAAGGGCACCGCGGCCAAGATCTTCGCCGCGCTGGCCGGCTCCGGCGTGAACATCCGCATGATCGACCAGGGCTCCAGCGAGCTGAACATCATCATCAGCGTGGACGAACTGGACTTTGAAACATCCCTGCGCGGCATCTACCACGCCATGGAAGGCCTCATGAAATGAGCCATCGGAAACGCAACC
>CAMHRJ010000101.1 GCA_946187475.1 uncultured Clostridia bacterium
GCGGCCTTGATGATGTAGGCCTTGGCGCGCTCCATCATGGACTTGAAGGCGAACTTCAGGCTGGGGACCTTGAACTTCGGCAGCTCCATGATGAAGAAGGACTTTCTGTACTTATAGCCGGTGATGGCCTTGATCAGCAGCGCGCCCAGGAAGATCAGCAGCAGGCCGAAGAAGTAGCTCAGGGTGCTGACCCAGCCGGCTCCGGCGAAGAAAGCGCCGGAGAACAGGGCGATAACGGGGATCTTTGCACCGCAGGGGATGAAGGTGGTGAGCATGGTGGTAGCACGGCGCTCACGCTCGTCGCGGATGGTACGGCAGGACATGATGGCCGGGATGCCGCAGCCGGTGCCGATGACCACGGGGATGACGGACTTGCCGGAGAGACCCACCCGCTTGAAGATCGGGTCCATAACGGCGCTGACGCGAGCCATGTAACCGCTGTCCTCCAGCAGAGCGATCAGGAAGTACATGACCATGACCAGCGGCAGGAAGCCGATGACGGCGCCTACGCCGCCGACGATGCCGTCCGCCAGCAGGGCGGAGAGGATCGGGGGGCTGTTTTCCAGAGAGGCAGCAACCCATTCCTGGAACATCTCGATGTAGCCCACCAGCCAGTCGGCAATGATGGGGCCGAGCCATGCCTGGGAGACCCAGAACACGAACCACATGACAGCCGCGAAGATCAGAATGCCGGCCACGGGATTCAGCAGAATCTTATCTGCGGTGTCCTGCTTGTTGACCTGAGCGGACTTGGTCTTGCGCTTCTCGATCTTGGAGACGATTTCGTTGACGAATTTGTAGCGCTTGCGGTCTTCCTTGTCGACCGCGTTTTTGTCGTGGAGGTCGATGTCCGCCTGCAGATAGGGGGCCTTCTGGGTGGTACCGGCCAGAGAAACGGCCTTTTCCACGACCTCGGCGAGGCCCTTGTTCTCAATGGCGGTGGTGCTCACAACGGGGCAGCCGAGCTTCTGCTCCAGGGCGGCCACGTCGATGGTGGTGCCTTCCTTGGCATTGATGTCCGCCTTGTTCAGGGCCACCACAACGGGAACGCCCAGTTCCAGCAGCTGCGTGGTGAAAAACAGGCTGCGGCTCAGGTTCGTGGCGTCCACGATGTTGATGATCACGTCCGGGTGCTCGTTGCGGACATACTCGCTGGTGATGCCCTCTTCCGGCGTGAACGGGGACATGGAGTAAGCGCCGGGCAGGTCAACGGCGATGGCCTCCGTGCCCTTGGTAAACTCACTCTTGATGGGGTATTCCTTGCGTCCGACCGTAACGCCGCCCCAGTTGCCCACTTTCTCACTTCTGCCCGTGAGAGCATTGTAGATCGTGGTTTTGCCGCTGTTGGGGTTGCCGGCAAAAGCAATTCTCATACACTCTCCTCCTTTTGATGGAACAATCTTTCGAGAACAATCTAATTCAGATCACCACGGCTTCTGACAAAAGCCGATCCAGATTGTATCTTCCGTCTTTGATGACCACCACGCAGCTCTTCTTGCCCTTGGAAACGATGGTGATGGGCTCGCCGCTGTAGCAGCCGAGGCGAAACAGAAACGCGTTCATTTCGTCGTCGTCGGTTCGGATCTCTTTTATTTCATAAGTCTTGCCGACTTCAGCTTCCAGTAGGGTCATAAAATTGGTCTCCTTTCCGCGCCATGCGCCGTTTCTCCGACGGCGCTGCGCCCGCTATGGCCCTCCCGCCGCCGTGGGGCGGGGGCGGAATCGGACTTTAGCTAATTCTACAAATAGTTATCCTAAACTAACCAAAAGGCAGTATATCATTGTCTCCGACAAAATGCAAGCCCTTTTTTGCGCCAAATTCTGGGGAAAAGCCGCGGATTCAGGCGGTTTTCGGACCGAAAAGTGAAGGAAAAACCGGAAGAAACGGCAGATTTTGTATGGATTGTAAGTTTGGGCTTACTATATATAGTTTTATCTTATGTTTTCGCGAGCCGTTGAAAACCCAGCGAAAACTTGTGCCGGGCGCAGATTTGTTGTAGAATGGAAGCATCTCAAAGGGGAAGTGATGTCGAATGCCTCTGCACATCATCCGCAACGACCTGACGCTGATGGCCTGTGACGCGGTGGTGAATCCCACCAACGAGCAGCTCGTGGGCACCGGCGGCGTGGACGGAAAGCTCCGCCGGGCAGCCGGGCCGGAGCTGGACGCTGCCTGCGCGAAGATCGGCTTCTGCGCCCCGGGTGACGCGGTGCTGACCCGGGGATACGATCTGCCGGCGCGGTACGTCATCCACACCGTGGGCCCCCGCTGGGTGGACGGCACCCACGGCGAGGCGGAGACCCTGGAGCGCTGCTACCGGGCATGCCTGGCGCTGGCGGCAAAGCGGCGGTTTTCCTCCATGGCCTTCCCGATCATCGCGGCGGGCAGCTTCGGCTTCCCCAAGGAACAGGCCCTGGAGATCGCCACCCGGGAGATCGGCGGCTTTCTCCGGTACCACGACATGACCGTTTATCTGGTGGTGTACGATGCGGACCTGTTTCAGATCGGGAAGCAGCGCTTTCAGGACATTGCCGAGTACATCGACGAGCACTATGTGCAAGCCCACACCCTTTCTAACGCCCGGGAGCCCATGGCGCCCCGGCGGGAGGAGATGGAGCGGTCGGAGGCTTCCATGGCGCCGCTGCCTATGTCCGGCGCGGCACCGGCAGCAAGGCCCGCTGCCGGGCAGAAAAAGCCCCGGTTCTCTCTCCGGGACCTGGAGCGAGATCTGGACGAGAGCTTTTCCCAGATGCTGCTGCGGAAAATCGATGAACAGGGCATGAAGGACGCGGAGTGCTACAAAAAGGCCAACGTGGACCGGAAGCTCTTTTCCAAAATCCGCAAGGACGTTTACTACAAGCCCAGCAAGCCCACGGCCATCGCCTTTGCCATCGCCCTGGAGCTGGATCTGCGGGAGACGGAGGAATTGCTGAAAAAGGCGGGCTTCGCCCTCAGCCACTCCAACCGCTTCGACGTGATCATCGAATATTTCATCGTCCACGGCAATTACGACATTTTTGAGATCAACGAGGCGCTTTTCGCCTTTGACCAGCCCCTGCTGGGCGCGTAAAATGTCGCCCGCCAGGCGACCAAAGCAAACGCAAAACCTCCTATACTGTGACCGTAAGCCAAACCAAAGGAACACAGTACAGGAGGTATTTTCTATGAAAAACAATATGACGGAACTGGTCTTCATTCTGGACCGCAGCGGCTCCATGGCCGGGCTGGAAGGGGACACCATCGGCGGCTTCAACAGCCTGATCGAAAAGCAGCGCAGGCAGGAGGGCGAGTGCTGCGTCTCCACCATCCTCTTCGACAACGACAGCGAAGTGCTCCACGACCGGGTGAAGCTTCGGGATGTGAAGCCCATGACCGAGCGGGACTACACCGTCCGGGGCTGCACAGCCCTGCTGGACGCCCTGGGCGGCGCCATCCGCCACATCGCGAACATCCACAAGTATGCCCGGCCCGAGGATGTGCCGGAGCACACGGTCTTCGTCATCACCACCGACGGCATGGAGAATGCCAGCCGCCGCTATGACGCGGAGCAGGTGAAGCGAATGATCGAACACGAGAAGGAGAAGTACGGCTGGGAGTTTCTGTTCCTGGCCGCCAACATCGACGCCGTCACCACCGCAAAGCGCTTCGGCATCGGGGAAGACCGGGCCGTGAACTACCACGCCGACCGCCAGGGCACGGCGGTGATCTATGACACCGTGGCCGAGGCGGTTTGCCAGGTCCGGGCCAATGCCCCGCTGGCGTCGGGGTGGAGCAAGCGCATCAACGAGGATTACCAGAATCGGAAGAAGCATCGATAACCGAATTGGCCCACCATTCGGCCCCGGCTTTCCGCGCGGAAAGCCGGGGCATTTCATTTTTGTGGAACAAATGTGCAGATTCGACTTGAAAACCCAAATCCGATGTGGTAGAATATGGATATGACAAACTTTTAACGAAAAGGAGAAATCATCATGGCAAATCGTATCGTACTGAACACCATTTCCTACCACGGCTCCGGCGCCGTGGCCGAGATCGGCAACGAGCTCGAAGCCCGGGGCTACAAGCGCGCCTTCATCGCCTCCGGCCGCCACGTGGTCAAGTCCGGCGAGATTAAGAAGATCACCGACGTGCTGGACGCCAAGGGCATTGCCTACACCTTCTTCACCGACATGAAGCCGAACCCGACCATTGAGAACGTCCAGGCCGGCGTGGAGGCCTTCAAGGCCTTTGACGGCGACTGCATCATCGCCGTGGGCGGCGGCTCCGTCATGGACACCGCCAAGGCCGTCGGCATCATCATCAAGAACCCCGAGTTCGCGGACGTCCGCTCTCTGGAGGGCGTCGCGCCCACCAAGAACCACGCGGTCTTCACCATCGCCGTGCCCACCACCGCCGGCACTGCCGCCGAGGTCACCATCAACTACGTCATCACCGACGTGGAGAAAAAGCGCAAGTTCGTCTGCGTGGACGTGAACGACATCCCCGAGATCGCCGTGGTGGATCCCGACATGATGCACTCCATGCCCGAGGGCCTCACCGCCTCCACCGGCATGGACGCCCTGACCCACGCCATCGAGGGCTACACCACCGCCGGCGCCTGGGAGATGACCGACATGATGCATCTGGAGGCCATCCGCCTGATCTCCGCGAATCTCCGCGCCGCTTTGAAAAACGACGAGGAAGGCCGCAAGGGCATGGCCCTGGGCCAGTATATCGCCGGCATGGGCTTCTCGAATGTCGGTCTCGGCATCGCCCACTCCATGGCCCACACCCTGGGCGCGGTGTACGACACGCCCCACGGCGTCGCCTGCGCCATGATGCTGCCCATCGTCATGGAGTATAACGCCGACTGCACCGGCGAAAAGTATCGCGAGATCGCCCGGGCCATGGGCGTCCAGGGCGTGGACGAGATGTCCGTGGAGGAATACCGCGCCGCCGCCGTGAACGCCGTCAAGCAGCTCTCCGCCGATGTGGGCATCCCCGCCAAGCTGGAGGCCCTGAAGGAAGAGGATCTGCCCTTCCTGGCCCAGAGCGCCTACGACGACGCCTGCCGCCCCGGCAATCCCAAGGACTGCGACGTGGAATCCCTCACGGCGCTGTTCCGCAAGCTGATGTAAGCCACAAGACCATAAAAATCGTCACCGGCAACCCGCCGGTGACGATTATCTTTTTGCTCTGGCGCATCGGTCACACCGTCATCCGGGAGATAGCCTTCACGGTTTGGGCGATCCGCTCCAGATGCTGTTCCTTCCGCTGGAGCATCCGGGTGGTGGGGCCGGAGATGCTGATGGCGGCGTAGGCCTTGCCGGAGACGTCCAGCAGGGGCATGCCGTAGCAGGTGAGCCCCACCTCCGCCTCCTCCTCGTCGCTGGCGTAACTGTCCCGCCGCACCTGGTCCAGCCGGCGCAGGAGGGCATTGGCGTCGGGGATGGCGTTCCGGGTGATCTGCGGGAAGGAAGCGCTGCGGAGATACTGCCGGATGGCGCTCTCCGGCTGATAGGCCAGGATGGCCTTGCCGGTGGCGGTGCAGTGGGCGATCTGGGTGTAGCCCACGGCGGTGTCCATCTTCAGGCTGCTGGTGCCCAGGGCCCGGTCGATGAACATGACGTGGACGCCGTCGCTGAGAATGGCCACGTGGCAGGTCTCGCCGCAGTCCTCCGCCATTCGGGTGAGATAGGGATGCACCAGACTAACCAGCTCCATGCGGTTGTAGGCCACCATGCCGAGGGAGAAGAGATTCAGCCCCAGGCGATATTTGCCGCCGGCGGTCTTGGTCACGTAGCCCCGGCGCTCCAGCGTCACCATGAAGCGAAAGGCCGTGGAGCGGCTCATGCCCATGCGCCGGCCCACCTCGCTGGCGCTGAGCTCCTCGTGCTCATAGAAGAGATTCAGGATGGAGAGGGCGCTGTCCACGGAGCTGAGAATGTACCGCGGGTCCGGGGCGTTTCTTTCGTCCTTGTGCATTGTGCAGACCTTCCCTTCGATTTTGTTTGAGCCCATTATACAAATCTGAAACAATTGTGTCAACATACGAAACATACCTTGTGGAAAGCGCTATTTTTGCTGTGGATAATTGACATAAATTGTAGTTTTTGTATAATTTAAGGGAAAAGATTCGCCAGAAAGAACGTTGTTTTGAATTTGATTTGGAGGCGTATGCAATGAAAGAAATCCGTCTGCACGGCCGCGGCGGGCAGGGCGTGGTCAAAGCGTCGCACATCGTGGTCAAGGCCGCCGTCTCGTCCGGCGCCCACGGCCAGTTCATCCCCTTCTTCGGCGTGGAGCGCAAGGGCTCCCCGGTGTTCGGCTTCCTCCGCCTGTCGGACGCGCCCATCCGCCGTAAGACCCAGGTCTATGAACCGGACATCCTCATGATCTTCGATGACACCCTGGTGAAGCTCCCTGCCACCTACGCGGGGCTGAAGGCCGGCGGCACCGTCATCATCAATTCCACCAAGAGCGCCGAGGAACTGGGCGTTCCCGCCCAGGCCGGGGAGATCGCCATCGTGGACGCCACGGGCATCTCGGAAAACCTCTTCGGGCGCAACATGCCGAACACCTCCATGCTCGGCGCGCTCGCAAAGGTCACCGATCTCGTGAGCAAGGACGCGCTCTTCGACGAGATCGCGGCGGCCTTCGGGGAAACCAACCGCACCGCCGCCCAGACCGCCTATGACAGCGTGGTCATCACGAAAAAGGAGGCGTAACCGTGAACGATACCAGATTTGTCACGCCGCTGGGAAACGACGGCATGTATATCCTGGATACTGCCGCCTGGCGGGTGGTCCGGCCCGTCATGGACAAGGAAAAATGCATCAACTGCGGCGTCTGCATGGGCTACTGCCCGGTGAACTCCATTTACGCCGAGGGCAAGGAGATTTTGATCTCCTATGATTACTGCAAGGGCTGCGGCATCTGCGCCGTGGAATGTCCCAAGCAGGCCATCAACATGGAACAGGAGGTCAAGTGAGATGGGTAAGATCGCAGCAATGACCGGCAACACCGCCGCTTATACGGGCGCCGCCCTCTGCCGCCCGGACCTCATCGCCGCCTATCCGATCACGCCCCAGTCCTCCGTGGTGGAGGGTCTGGCCGGCATGGTCTATAACGGCAGGCTGGACGCCAGCTTCGTGCAGGTGGAGTCGGAGCACTCTGCCATGAGCGTGGTCCAGGGTGCTGCCGCCGCCGGCGGGCGGGTCTTCACGGCCACCAGCGCCCAGGGTCTCGCCCTCATGTACGAGCCCTACTTCCGCATGTCCACCCTCCGCATCCCCATGGTCATGGCGCTCGCTACGCGCGAGATGACCTCCCCCGAAACCATCTGGAGCGGCCAGCAGGACGCCATGAGCGTCCGCGAGGCCGGCTGGATTCAGATGTTCTGCGAG
>CAMHRJ010000102.1 GCA_946187475.1 uncultured Clostridia bacterium
CCGTTGGTCACGCCCTGCGCCACCGCCCAGAGCACCGCGTCATAGTAATAGGCGCTCTTTGCCACGTCCTTGAAAGGGTTCTTCGCGCTCTTGGGCGCAGGCTGGCCGGCGGCACGCCACAGGAAGGTCACCACCTGGCCGCGGGTGCAGGTGTCGTTGGGGCTGAAGGTGGTGGCGCTGGTGCCTGCGGTGATCTGCGGATTGTGTTTCACGGCCCAGAGGACAGGGTCGTAGTAATAGGCGCCGCTCTTCACGTCTTTGAAGGGGTTGGCAGCGGCTCCGATCTTCACACTGGCCGCGATCTGCTCCAGCTCTGCGGAGAGGGAATCCAGCGTGGACTTGGCGCCGGTCTCCAGCACCACGCCCACCTCGCTGCCGTCATAGAGGGTGTAATAGAGGCGGGAATAGACGTCGCCGGACCGGAAGGTGGTCTTCAGGAACACGATCTGGCCGCTTTGGTAGCTGGTATAGTCCAGCATGGTATAGCCGCTCTGTTCATATTCCCGCTTCAGATCGTTTTTCATGGCGGAGACCAGGTCCTTGGTCAGGTTCACGTTCTGGGCGGAGGATTTCTCCGTGGTGACCGTGATCAGGGCGTCGCTGTTCTTGTCCCGGGCCAGCAGCTTCAGGTCGTCGGCCTTGAGCTGGGCGGAGGCGTCGATCACCTGGCCGTCCAGAGACTGCACGGGATTCTCCGGCGTAAAGACCACAAAGTGGGTGGGAACGGACAGGGTGACGTTGTTTTTCACGTCATAGCTCGCGGTGGAGGCCGCGGCGGCGGGAAGGGCCAGGCCCAGCACCAGGCAGAGCGCTAAGAGCAGGGTGAGGCAGCTTTTTTTCATGGGCGTTCTCCTTTCACTTCAGGTATTCTGCTTTCAGGTCCGCGACCTCCTGCATCCAGACGGCGCTGCTGGCGTCGGAGGGCATGCGCCAGTCGCCGCGGGGACTGAGGGTCACGGTACCGACCTTGACGCCGTCGGGCAGGCAGGAGCGCTTGAACTGCTGCATGAAGAACCGGCGGATGAAGGTCTCCAGCCAGTGGAGCAGGGTCGCGTCGTCGTAGCTGTCGCCCTGGGCGGTTTTGATCAGACGGAAGAGCTTGCGCGGGCGCATGCCGAAGCGCAGCATATAGTAGAGATAGAAATCATGCAGCTCGTAGGGGCCCACCAGGTCCTCGGTCTTCTGGACCAGCTCGCCGTTCTTGCCCACAGGCAGAAGCTCCGGGGAAACGGGCGTGTCGAGGATGTCCTCCAGCACAGCCTTCAGCTCCCCTTCGGCGTGGTCCGCCTCGTGGCGGACGATGTAGCGCACCAGGGTCTTGGGCACCGAGGCGTTGACGCCGTACATGCTCATATGGTCGCCGTTGTAGGTGGCCCAGCCCAGAGCCAGCTCGGACAGATCGCCGGTGCCGACCACGATGCCGCCGATGTCGTTGGCGATGTCCATGAGCACCTGGGTGCGCTCCCGGGCCTGGGAGTTTTCAAAGGTCACGTCGGTGACGGCCTCGTCATGGCCGATGTCGATGAAGTGCTGCTTCACACTCTGGGTGATGTCCACGGTGCGCACCGTGACGCCCAGCAGCTCGCAGAGCTTCACGGCGTTGGACTTGGTCCGCTTCGTGGTGCCGAAGCAGGGCATGGTCACGGCCACGGCGTCGGACCGGGGTCTGCCCAGCATGTCCATGGCCCGCACCATGACCAGCAATGCCAGCGTGCTGTCCAGACCGCCGGAGATGCCCACCACGGCGGTTTTGCAGTGGGTGTGCTGGATGCGGCGCTTCAGAGCCGTGGACTGCATGGTGAGGATCAGCTCGGCGCGATCGGCCAGATCGGCGCGATCGTCGGGGACGAAGGGGTTTTTCGGGAACACGCGGCTCAGAGGCGTCTCGCGCACCGGCTGGTGGAACATGACGCGGACCACCGGCTCCGGCGACGGCAGGTCGGTGAAGCTGGTGTTGTGGTGCCGCTCGCTGCGCAGACGGTGGAGGTCCAGCTCCGTATAGGTCACGTCCTCCTCGGCTGCGAAGGGCTTATGCTCCGCCAGAAGGGCGCCGTTCTCGCTGATGAGATGGTGGGCGGAGAAGACCACGTCCTGGGTGCTCTCCTCGGCGGAGGCGTTGGCATAGATGTAGCCGCAGATGTAGCGTCCGGCGGTGGAGGAGATCAGCGTCCGGCGATACTCGGCCTTGCCGATGACCTCGTCGGAGGCGGAGGGGTTGGCGATGATCATGGCGCCCCGGAGGGCCATCTCCAGACTCTGGGGCTTGGGCGCCCAGGCGTCCTCGCAGATCTCCACGCCGAAGGTGAAGTCCGGCATGCTGTCGCACTGGAAGAGCATCCCGGCCCCGAAGGGGCAGGTCTCGGTGGCGTCCTCGTTGCCGAAGGTGATGTAGCGGATGTTCTCCGGCCCGAAGGCCGCGCCGGAGGTGAACTGCCGCTTTTCGTAAAACTCCCCGTAGTTGGGCAGGATCGTCTTGGGCACCAGACCCAGGAGCTTGCCCTGGTGGATGACCGCGGCGCAGTTATAAAGCCTGCCCTCATACCGCAGGGGCATGCCCAGCACGGTGACCGTGTAGCAGCGCTCGGTCTCGTCGATGACGCGCATGAGCTGCTGCTCCGCCTGCTCCAGCAGGAGGTCGTTGTAGAACAGGTCGCCGCAGCTGTAGCCCGTGAGGCAGAGCTCCGGCAGCACCAGCAGATTCACCTGCTTTGCATCCGCCTGGCGAATGCGTTCGATGATCTTTTCCGCGTTGGACTTCGGGTCCGCCACCGTCACCGGCACGGAGGCCGCAGCCACGCGCACAAATCCGTCTTTCATAATGATCCGCTCCCTTGTATCAGAGTCCTTGATTGGTCAGGGAGGCCAGCGCCTCCAGTTTTTTCATGTCTAAAATCTCCACCTGGCCCCGCCCGGTGCGCAGGATGCCGTCTGCCTGCATCTTGCCCAGGGTTCGGGTGGCCACCTCCCGGGAGGTGCCCGTAGCCCCGGCCAGCATTTCGTGGGTGGCGCTCACCTTCGTGCTGCCCGAAGCGCGGGCCCGCTCCAGCAGAATCCGGGCCACCCGGGCCTGCAGGGGCAGGAAGGCAAAGCTGAAAAAGCTGTTGATGATCTCCTGCACGCAGGCGGCGGTCACGTCCATGTAGAAATCCAGCAGTTCGGGATGCTCCAGCGCCGCGCGGTAGACGTCCGATTTTGCGATATATGCGATCAGGCTGTCCTCCTCCGCCTGAAAGACGGGGATGACATTCTCTGCCTTGTGCTCATTCAGCGGCAGCACGACCCCGGTCTCGCCCCGGACGCGGCGGCAGATCGTGGCCTCCCGCCCGTGGGGCGAGATCATATAGGCCCGGATCGAGCCCTCATAAACAAACACCAGGCCGCCGTTGCAGATCTGATGGAACAGGATGTCCTCTCCGGCGTGATACTGCCGCACCGTGCAGGTGTCTGCCAGACGGCGCTGCTGCATGGGCGTCAGCTTATACCAGAACGGGAAGAAGCGCGCCAGATCGTGGGACAGCTGTGCCCGCGCAAGGGATTGAATCCTGCTCATCTTCCCACCTCCTGTGTGATGCATGTCACACGGATATTATAATCAAGCCCGCCCGGACTGTCAACCGAAAAAGGCGTGTGGGACTTGGCAGAAAACGGATGATTTGAATTAGTCGATTTGAGAGTGGAGAGTTGAGCGTGAAGAGTGAAGATATGGTGTCGCTTCGCGACCCATTGAAAACGAACCATTGTTATAGTCTGCGTATCTCCACTCTCCACTCTTCACTCTACACTCTCGAAATTGTTAAACTTCCAATATGATCCTCAAAATAAAATCCTCCGCAGCTTAAAACACTGCGGAGGTTGATTTCAGATGCATTATTTGGCTTTGGGTTCCTCCACGATCTCCGGGAGGTCGCTTTCCTGCTTTTCCCGCAGCTCCCGGGCGGCGCTGCGCCGCTGGAGCCAGGGGAGGAACTGCTCGTGGTACAAAAACACCAGCACCGCCGCCACCGGGATGGCCAGCAGCATGCCCACCACACCGAAGAGCTTGCCGCCCAGAATGATGGCCACCAGGGTCCATACCGCCGGGATGCCCAGGGAGTTGGAAAACAGCTTCGGCTTGATGACGTAGGCGTCCAGGCCCTGAACAATGAAGGCGAAAATGATGAAATACAGCGCAAAGACGGGCTTGTTCAGCACCAGCACGAAGGCGCAGATCACGCCGCCCACGATGGGGCCGAAGGTGGGCAGCAGGTTCGTCACACCCACCACCACGGAGATCAGGGACACATAGGGCATGCCGCAGATCAGCATGAAGATCGCCGTCAGCGTGCCCACGATCAGGGCGTCCAGCAGGTTGCAGCCGATATACTGGATGAAGATCTCGTCGCAGCGCTTCCAGAAGCCGTTGTGGATCTCGAAGCGCTTCTGGGTCATGGCCGCCCGGCGCAGGTCGTTGAACCCGGGCAGCAGGCTGGCCTTGTCCAGCATGAAGTAGATAGCGATGATCAGACCCACCACCCAGTTGAACACCGAGGTGCCGATGCTGCCGGCCTTGGCCAGGATGGACTGCATGTTGCTGGTGATGGAGTTCAGGAGCTTGCCCACATAGTCCTGGACGGATTCCGTGAGCTTGCTCAGATCGAAGTGCCGCCCGATGGGTCCCTCGCTGGTGCGCTGGAGGAAGTCCATGATGCTGCTGTAATAGGTGTCGGCATTGCCGATCAGGGCGGAAATGCTGCTGACCACCGAGGGGACCACCGCCACGAAGAACAGCACGATCACAGCCAGCACCACCACGATGGCAATGGTCACCGAGAGCGTCCGGCGGGTGGCCTCGTTTTTCATTTTCCGGAAGATCCCGTGCTCAAAGAACCGGGCGATGGGGTCCATGAGGTAGGCCAGCACCAGGCCGATGACCACCGGCAGCAAAAAACGCCAGACCGAGCCCAGCCATTCCAGGATGACCCCCACATGGGACAGCACCAGATACAGCATCACCGCCGCACCCAGGGCAAAGGTGTTGGCCGCCCACGGCGCCTTGAGCAGGTTGTTGAGTTTCTTCATAAAAGGTTCTCCGTTGTGTTTTCAGTAGTATGCGCAAAAAAACAGTGTGGAATGTGGAGTTAGGAGTGTGGAGTTGATGGTATCGCCTTCGGCGATGATTTCATTACCAGCGTTTTCGCAGAAAACACCTTTAAACTCCACACTTCACACTCCAAACTCCTAACTCAATGGTCCTCCGCCACAGCGCCGTCGCGGAAGGCCTGGAGCAGGCTCTTCAGCTCGTCGATCTGCTGCTGCAGGTTGCGGCCGATGTCCGTCTCCCCTACCTTCTGGCGGTGCTCCATGTGCTCGAAGATCTCGGCGGTGGAGGCGATGTCGGAATTCTCCCGGATGGCCCGCTCCCGGCCGGCAAAGGGCTGGTGGGCCACGATGCGGTAGGCGTAGGAGTCGGAGATCAGGGTGTAGCCCGCGATGCCGGAGGTGGGCTGGTAGGCCTTGCAGAAGCCGCCGTCGATGACGATCAGCTTGCCCCCGCCCTTGATGGGGCTCTCGCCCTTCCGGGTCTTCACCGGCACATGGCCGTTGATGATGTGGCAGTGGCTGCCCTCCAGACCGAACTCCCGCAGCAGCCGCTCGCAGACCGCCGGGTCCTGATAGAGGGTGTAATAGGCGTTTTTCTGTTCGGTCCAGGCGCTTTTGTCGTCAATGAGCCGGCGCTCGAAGGTGGTCATGCGGTCCCTGCCGAAGATGGGGCTGTTGCGCCCGGCCCAGAGGAACCACAGCAGGTCGCAGCCCAGCTTCTTTTCCAGACTGCCCCGCTTGTAGTAATAGGCCTGGCGGGCGGCGGTGTCGGCGTAGTCCAGGAAGGCCTTGCCGCTGCGCTCCGCGCCGCCGATGCGGAAGGTGCGGAGGGTGCCGTCCTCGTTCATGGGGATGCAGCCGTGGAAGAGCAGATTGTCGTTGTAGATCTTATAGAGGCTGCCTTTGGAGTACAGGAAGCGCACATGACGCTGGAGCTTTTCGCTGTGCTCGAAGGAGTCCGTCAGCTTGTCGATGACCGCATTTTCTTCCGCCGTGAGCTCGTAGGGATTGGCCGGATCGATGGTGGGGAAATCCGTGTCCGCCAGGGGATAGACCACGCCGTCGATCTCGATGGTGTGGTTTACATAATCGATCTTCTCCAGGAGCAGGCGGTCGTTCATCTCATACTCCGGGTGGCGCAGGAGCTTCTGGCCCTCCAGCTTGAAGAGGATGATGGTGATGGCCTTGTGCATCCGGGCCGAGAGCAGCCGGTCCTTGTCGGTGGCGGTCTCGTCCTCCATGAGCTTGACGGCGAAGCGGCTCACGTCACAGTCGGAATAGATCTCGTTGGCAAAGACGCTCAGAGGCCGGAGGCTGATGCCGTAGCCGGTCTCGATGACCTCCAGATTATTATAATGGATGGAGTTTGCCAGCACCGTGGCCACCAGAGTGCGGCTGCCGCAGGCAGCGCCCATCCAGAGGATGTCGTGGTTGCCCCACTGGACGTCCACGCTGTGGTAGTCCATGAGGGAGTCCATGATGATGTCGGCCCGGGGGCCGCGGTCGAAGATGTCGCCCACCAGATGCAGGTGATCCACCGCCAGACGCTTGATGACCTCGCAAATGGCGGGGATGATGTCCGGAGCCTCGCCGATCTCGATGATGGAGGCGATGATGCTCTCGAAATAATCCCGCTTGTCCGCCTGCTCGTTGTGGGTGTGCAGCAGCTCGTCGATGATGTAGACATAGCCGGCCGGCAGGGCCTTGCGCACCTTGGACCGGGAATAGGGCGCGGAGACTGCCCGGCAGACCTCCACCAGCCGGTGGAGATTGATGCGGTACCATTCATCCATGTCGCCGATCTCGTCCTGGAGCTGCTCCAGCTTCTCCTCGGGGTAGTAGATCAGCGTGGCCAGGGCGTCCAGCTCCGCACGGGAGACCGTGTTGCCGTAGAGCTCGTCCAGATTCTGCCGGATCACGCCGGAGCAGGAGTTGAGGATATGGAGAAAGGCCTCATACTCGCCGTGGACGTCGGAGATGAAGTGCTCGCAGCCCTTGGGCAGGTTCTGGATGGCCCGGAGATTGATGATTTCCGTGCTGGCGGCGCGCACCGTGGGAAACTGCAGCGCCAGCGTGCGCAAATACCGGAGTTCCTCCGGGGAATAGGTCTTATGGGTCTGCATGTTGCGTCCTCCTTTGACTGGATTCCGCTTCCATGATAATCCCAATCGCCCCCGGTGTCAAATGAAGAAAGGATAAATTTTGCTGATGTGATTGGATGGATTACGTAATATATTATTATGTTAATTATTATGGCAGTTAAATTTGAATTTAGCGCTGAGATGGTTGATG
>CAMHRJ010000103.1 GCA_946187475.1 uncultured Clostridia bacterium
CGGGCGATTCGTGAATCGCCCCTACAAATATCAATTTACCTTTCGCTTCCCCTGCCGCAGTTTCCTCTGGCTTTTTTGCTTCCGGCGTGCTATAATAGCCAATCATTGGATTACAGGGAGGTTTGGCCTGTGAACATCGAGATGACGGAAAAGGAATTTCGGCGGCTGCTGGATTTGGTCTATGTGGGAAACTGGGTTTTGAACTCCGCCCGGGGCGACGACCGGTTTGAGGACTACGACAACCTGCAGGAAAAACTCTTTGCCCTCTGCCCGGAGCACGGCATGCGCGCGCTGATCACCCGGTGGTACGGTCATGTATTCCCCTCGCCGGCCTATGAAAACGGCGGCATCCACGAGGCCATTGCCGATTACGAGGACGCGGTGTTCTTCGACATTCTGGCCGAGGAGCTGGCCCGCCGGGATTTGGAAAACGGCGACAACCTGCCGGAGACGGACCCGGAGCTCATGGCCCGCATCGAGGAATACTACAGCGAATTTGAGCTCAACGGCATCGATCATCTGATCATCGAAGAATAAAAAAACGGTTCCCGGACAGACTACTGCCGGGAGCTGATTTTTATGGACATGCGCAACGAGGAATACGCAGATCTGGTGCAGCGGCTGAGCCCTGACTCCAAGCTGGGTGCGGACGTGCTCCGGGCCTTTCTGGTGGGCGGGCTGATCTGCCTTTTGGGACAGGGACTGCTGGAGCTGTACAGCTTCTGGGGCGCGTCAGATCAGGACGCCGGCACCTGGTGCAGCATCACGCTGATCTTTCTCAGCGCCATGCTGACGGGACTGGGCTGGTATGACGATCTGGCGAAGTTCGCCGGGGCGGGCTCCCTGGTGCCCATCACGGGGTTTGCCAACGCCGTGGCCTCCCCGGCCATCGAGTTCAAGACCGAGGGCTGGGTGACGGGGCTGGCGGTGAAGATCTTCACCATTGCGGGGCCGGTGCTGGTGTTCGGCTCGGCGGCCAGCGTGATCTACGGCATTCTTCTCTGCCTGTTTCAATAATTTCTCTTCCCTTTTTCCCGCATTTATACTATAATGACCGTGATTTACGGTCATTTTTTCTTGTAAAAGAGGAATGTTTATGGCAAACGCATCCTCCGCCGAGTCCCGGCGGCACCGGCTGTATGAGATCGTCGAGATCGGCGCAGCCACCGATCTCCAGAGCCGGGCATATGACTTATTCTATACCCTGACCATCATTTTGAACCTGTTGGTCACGGTGCTGTCCACCTTCGACGAGATGGAGGCCCGGTACGGCGTTCTCTTCAGCGTCATCGAAATGGTGACGGTGGCGGCCTTCGCCGTGGACTATGTGCTGCGCGTCCTGACGGCGGACTTCCGCTTCCCGGGCGCGAGCCGTGGCGCGGCCATCCGGAAATACGCGCTGAGCTTCGGCGGCGTGGTGGACCTGCTGAGCTTCCTGCCGGTGTATCTGCCCTTCTTCTTCCCGGCGGGCGCAGCGGCCTTCCGGCTGGTGCGCGTGATTCGGATCTTCCGTCTGTTCCGCATCAACGCCTATTACGACTCTCTCAGCATCATCACCAACGTCATCTCCAGCAAGAAGAACCAGCTGGTCTCCTCCGTGTGCATCATCCTGGTGCTGATGCTGGCCTCCAGCCTGTGCATGTACTCTCTGGAGCACGAGGCCCAGCCGGAGGTGTTCCGCAACGCCTTCTCCGGCATCTGGTGGTCCGCCTCCACCCTGCTGACCGTGGGCTACGGTGACATTTACCCCATCACGCCCATGGGCAAGTTCCTGGGCATTGTGATTACCTTCCTGGGTGTGGGCATCGTGGCCATCCCCACCGGTATCATGTCCGCCGGTTTCGTGGAGCAGGACACCCGCATGAAGCGGCTCAGCGAGCAGGCCAGCGAATATGACATGCACTTCATCAAGGTACATCTGAGCAAGAACGACCCATGGAGCGGCAAGGAAGTCCGGGATCTCGGTCTGCCTCACGGCATGATCATCGCCGCCATCCACCGGGGCCGAGATGTGGTCATCCCCCGGGGTGACGTCAAGCTGCTGGCAGAGGACACGGTGATCCTCGGCGCAGAGTACGCCAAGGACGACTGGCACATCCAGCTCAAAGAGGTGGAGCTTCGGCAGCAGAGTCCCTGGAACGGCCAGCGGATTCAAGACCTGGATCTTTCCCGCCAGACGCTCATCGTGCTGGTGCGCCGGAAGGGCACCATGCTGATCCCCCGGGGCGATCTGCTGCTGCGGGAGGGCGACACGGTGCTGCTCTACACCAAGTCCCACATCGCCGGGGCTACGACCATTGAAATATAAATCTGTCGGGGAATGAATTCCCCGGCAGATTTTTCTTGCATTCTGGTGGCCTGCATCGTATAATACCTCTGGTCGGGAACGATTGGGCGATTTTACCGTCTAATCTCTCGCCAGTCTGTGGAGCATCTTTCGCGCCGCTGCAGCTGATTCGCGCGGCAGGCGCAGCGGAAGGACGCTCTGACGGACACCATATTATGCGCTGTATCCCAGAGGGAACGGCAGCAAGGAGGAACTGAATATGCAAGAACAGTCCAGGAACACGAACCGGTCGGAGCACAACCTCTCCAACCCCCGCTATCTGGCCCAGCTGGCCCTTTTCATCGCCATCATTCTGGTGATGAAGATCCTGCACCTGACCAGCATTCCCGTGGGGCCGCTGAACATGACGCTTACCATGGTGCCCATCGCCATCGGCGCCATGCTGCTGGGGCCCAAGGCCGGCGCGATTTTTGGATTCGTCTACGGATGCACCAGTCTGTACGACGCGATTTCGGGCCAATCGGCGATGACCGCCTTCTTCTTCCAGTTCAGCCCGTTTCTCACCATTCTCCTGTGCGTGGGCACACGGACCCTGGTGGGCGCGCTCACAGGCTGGATTTTCAATCTGGTGAAGAAGGTTGACCGCACCAACACCATCTGCTACTTCGTGGGCGGTCTGGCGGCGCCGGTGCTGAACACGCTCTTCTTCATGAGCTTCATTATGCTGGTGTTCTACAATACCGATTTCGTGCAGAATCTGGTGAACACCCTGGGCGCCACGGGCCCCGTTGCTCTGACCGTGATGATGGTGGGCGTACAGGGTCTGGTGGAGGCCGGCACCGGTCTCGTGGTGGGCGGCGCCGTGGCCAAGGCCGTGGCCCGGGCGCTGAAGCTGGACCGCTGATTCTCTAACACAACTCACAGGGAGGGTTCGCCATGATCTTAGTGATCGACGTGGGCAACACCAACATCGTGCTGGGCTGCATCGAGGACGGAAAACAGCTCTTTTCCGCCCGGCTCTCCAGCGATCGGCAAAAGACCTCGGAGGAATACGCCCTGAGCATCGGCGGCATTCTGCGGATGCACGGCGTGGACCCCAGGGACATCGAGGGCGGCATTCTCTCCTCGGTGGTGCCCTATCTCCGCTCGGTGCTGCCTGCGGCCATCAAGCTGCTGACAGACGCGGAGCTGATGGTGGTGGGCTCCGGCATCCGCACGGGGCTGAACATCCGCATGGACGACCCCGCCACCGTGGGCAGCGACCTGATCGTCAGCGCCGTGGCCGCCAAGGACAAATACAAAACGCCTCTGGCCATCATCGACATGGGCACCGCCACCACCCTGGTGGTCATCGACCAAAAGGGCGATTACATCGGCGGCATGATCATCCCCGGCCTCTGGGTGTCCTTAAACTCCCTCTCCAGCCAGGCGGCGCAGCTGCCCCACATCGACCTGAACGCCCCGGCGAAGCTCCTGGGCAAGAACACCGTGGACTGCATGCGCGCAGGCTCCCTGCTGGGCTGCGCGGCCATGCTGGACGGGCTGCTGGACCGGGTGGAGGAGGAGATGGGCGAGCCTATCAACGCCGTGCTCACCGGCGGCGTAGCCCCGCTGATCCTGCCCTACTGCCGGCGGGAGCTGCATCTGGAGCCGGATCTGCTGATCCACGGGCTCTGGCTGCTGTATGAAAAGAACCGCAAGAACTAAGAAACATTTTGTAGGGCGGGGCAAGTCCCGCCCGCGCAGAACGAACTGAAGCAAATAGACATGTGAGGCGAATCCGCAGAATGCTCGAATTCGCCTCACATTTGTTGTATGTTCTTTATCATACCGCCGGGAGGGGCAAGCCCCTCCCCTACATTTCTCTAATTACAATCCTACCGCTTTGAGTGCCTGGTCCAGGTCGGCGATGATGTCCTCCGGCGCCTCCAGCCCCACACTGAAGCGGAGGAAGCCGCGGCGGAACTGCTCCGGATAGAGGTGGATGCGTTCGTCGTAGCTGGGCTGGGGAAAGATGAGACTCTCGTCGTGACCCAGGGACACGGCGAAGGTGACCACCTTCAGCTGGGCGCAGAAGCGCTCCACAGTCTTGTCGTCGGTGTCGAGGCCAAAGGAAATGACGCCGCCGAAGCCGTTTTGCATCTGCTTCACCGCCACGGCATGGCCGGGGTTGCTCTCCAGACCGGGGTAGGCCACGAAGGTCACGTTCTCGCGCTGCTCCAGCCACCGGGCGATGTCCAGCGTAGAATCGTTGATGCGCTGCATCCGCAGCGGGTAGGTGACGCTGCCCCGGAAAATCTGCCAGGCGTTGAAGGGGCTGATGACGCTGCCCACGTTCACCTGGGCCTCGTAGCGGATGCGGTCCATGGTCTCCAGATCGTGGGAGAGGATGGCGCCTCCCTGGGCGTCTCCGTGGCCGTTGATGAACTTGGTCAGCGCCTCCACCACAAAGTCCGCGCCCAGGGCCAGGGGCCGCTGGTTCATGGGCGAGGCAAAGGTGTTGTCCACCGAGAGAATCGCCCCGTTGGCATGGGCGATCTCCGCCACGGCCGCAATGTCCGTGACGCCCACGGTGGGGTTGTCCGGCGTCTCGATGTGCACCAGCTTCGTGCCTGGGGTGATGGCCTTCTTCACCGCCTCCAGATCGGTCATGTCCACCATCACGGTCTCCACGCCGAACTTGCGGTTGAAGAGCTCATGGAACATGCGGTAGACCGCCATGTAGCTCACGTTGGGGTAAACCACCCGGTCGCCGGACTCCAGCAGCGTCCAGAACAGGGCGTGGAGCGCCGCGACGCCGCTGCCCAGCACGATGGCGTCGTCGGCTCCGTGGAGGGCGGCCACCTTCTCCTCCAGCCAGTGCTGGTTGGGATTGCCGTTGCGGGCGTACATGAGCAGGTCGGTGGAGGAATAGTTCACCTGGCTCAGGTCGTCCGGCAGCTTGTAGCTGTTGGCCATGTGCAGCGGTCTGCGCACCGCGCCGGTGCCCTCGTCATAGTCCGTTCCCGTGTGCACCGCCTGGGTGGACAGGTCATATTCGCTGAATTTGTTTTCCTTCTTCGCCATGGGATCGCCTCCGATTTGAAGTTTCTCCCATTTTACGCTTTATTTCCTATAATGTCAATAGGATTTTGAAGGATAGCGGTAAGTTGGAATTTAGTGAGCTGTTGAAGAGAACTCGTAGGGGCGGGGCTTGCCCCGCCCGTGTACACAGGCATTTGTTCGGCGGGAGGGGCAAGCCCCTCCCCTACAAATTCTATTTCGGTGCGACCGTAAAACATCAATTTACAACCCCTGCCTTCACACAATCGTTCCGCCGCCCAGGACTTCGTCGCCCCGGTAGAACACCGCTGCCTGTCCCGGAGTGGGCGCCCGCTGTGGTTCGTCGAAGCGCAGGCGCACCCGGTTTTCCTCCATCGGCTCGATGGTGCAGGGCTGCTCCGTCATCCGGTAGCGGAGCTTCGCCGCGGCGCGGATGGGGGACTCCAGCCGGTCGAAGGCGATCCAGTTCAAGTCCCCAACTTCCACGGTATCTGCATAGAGCAGCCGCTCCGGGCCCACGGTAACGGTGTTCCGGGCCATGTCCTTTTTTACCACATAGAGCCGCTCCCCCGCCGGGAGCCCCAGGCCCCGGCGCTGGCCGATGGTATAGCGCACGGCGCCCCGGTGCCTTCCCACTTCCCTGCCCGCGGCATCCAGAAATGCCCCGGGCGGATAGGCCGCGCCCCGGGTGCGCTCCAGAAAGGCGGCATAGTCCCGCAGGAAGCGGACGTAGTCCCCGTCCGGCACGAAGCAGATGTCCTGGCTGTCCGGCTTTTGGGCGTTGGTGAGTCCCAGCCGCTCCGCCAAGGCCCGGGTCTCTGCCTTGGTCTGGTCGCCCAGAGGAAAGCGGATGTGCTCCAGCTGCGCCTGGGTGAGCATATAGAGCACATAGCTCTGATCTTTTGAGGCATCCACCGCCTTTTTCAGATGCCAGCGGCCGGTCTCGTCCTGCTCGGTGCGGGCGTAATGCCCGGTTGCCACCACGTCCATGCCCTGCTCCAGGGCATAGCGCAGGAGCAGATCGAACTTCAGATATCGGTTGCAGTCGATGCAGGGGTTGGGCGTGCCGCCGGACTCGTAGACCCGGAGGAACTTGCCGATCACCTGCTCCCGAAATGCCTCGGAGAAGCTCACCGCCCGGTGGGGCATACCCAGTCGCTCCGCAGCCAGGGCAGCGTCGCGGACATCGTCGGCGCCGCAGCACTTGCTGAACACCTCCGCGCCCACGTCCTCGTTATAAAACAGCCGCATGGTGACGCCCTCACAGGCGTAGCCCATCTGCTGCATCCGATAAGCCGCCACGGAGCTGTCCACCCCGCCGCTCATGGCGATCAATGCTTTTTTCACGTTATTCTCCTATCATTTTTATAGGTCTATGTGTTCTAAGAAACCCCGCGCCCCAGGGGACGCGGGGTGATGAATCCGCTCAGAAGTGCAGGAAGACTCTGGCGATGTTGAAGTAGATGATCAGGGACACGGTGTCCGTGATGGTGCTGATGAGAGGGCTTGCCATGACCGCCGGGTCCACGCCGATCTTCTCGGCGATAATGGGCAGAGTACTGCCCACGGCCTTGGCGAACATGACCACGAACACGATGGTGAGACTGACCGTTGCGGCCACAATGACCGTGACCTCCTCGTTGTGCAGGAGCATCTTGTCCACCAGCAGCATCTTGACAAAGTTGATGGCGGCCAGAGACAGTCCGCAGAGGATGGCCACCCGCAGCTCCTTCCAGATGACCTCCAAAACGTCCTCGGGCTCGATGTCGCCCAGGCTGAGGCTTCGGATGACGGCGGTGGACGCCTGGCTGCCGGAGTTGCCGCCGGTGCCCATGAGCATGGGGATGAAGGCCGCCAGCACCACCTGGGCGGCGAGGGCGTCCTCGAAGTGGGTCATGACCATGCCGGTGAAGGTGGCCGAGAGCATGAGGAACATGAGCCAGGGGATGCGGTTTTTCCAGATATCCACCACGGGCGTGCGGGAATAGGGCTTCACAGAAGGCGTGATACCGGCCATCTTTTCGATGTCCTC
>CAMHRJ010000104.1 GCA_946187475.1 uncultured Clostridia bacterium
GGCTTGGCGGCGCAGAGATTCATGGTGTAGCTCCCGTGGGCCACCAGCGGGCCGAAGTTTTGCTCCTTCAGCAGCACCAGCAGGGCAGCCGCGTCCTCCGGCACCAGATCCTTGGATTTCCCGCCCCGGGGATTGCGGGTGAAAAAGGCAAAAGTGTTCCCGCCGAAGTCCACCATGGTCTTGCCCATGGCGGCGTATCCGTTGGTCACCGAAAGGTGACAGCCGATGTAAATCAAGTCGAATCCCTCATTTCTGTGTCAGACGGGAACATTGTACCATCGAAGGGCGTCGAAAGGCAAGTCCGGGGCTGGAAATCCCGGCGCGTTTGTGCTAAGATAAAGCGAACGATCACCGGCGATCATTCCGACCGGCGACTTGAAAGGAGAAACGAAGTATGAAACGGAACATTCTGGTCATCATGACCCTGATCCTGGCGCTGGTCCTCTGCGCTTGCAGCAAGGCCCCCGCGCCGGCAGGAAGCGCCGAGCCTGCCGCGGCGGAGACTGCCGCCCCGACGGAGACCCCTGCAGCCGAAACCCAGCAGCCCAATGACGAGGACTTTGCCCTGTACGAGGCCAAGCTCCAGGAGATCAGCGCCTTCATCCAGCAGGGGAACGACGCTGAGGAAGTCCCCGAGGGCTATACCGGCATCCGCGAGATGATGTCCAACATCCCCGATGACGCGCTCAGCCAGATCGGCTATCAGATCAAGGACCTCAGCGGCGACGGCGTGCCGGAGCTGATCGTGGCCGCCATGCCCCTGGAGGGCGACGTGGACAGTGTCTGCAACATCCTGGCCCTCTTCACGGTGAAGGACGGCCAGGTGCAGCAGGTTGCCGAGGGCTGGGCCCGCAACGGCTGGTTCCTGCTGAACGACGGCAGCCTCTACAACAGCGGCTCCAACGGCGCGGCCTACGCCATCTTCGCCAACTACGACCTGTCCGAGGACGGCACGGAGCTGGTTGCCCGGGATTACTACTTCACCTATGAGAAGACCGAGGGCAATTACGACGACATCGGCTTCTACCACAACACCACCGGCATGTACGACAAGAATGTCTCCGAGCTGCTGGACATGTCCGAGGACGCCTTCTGGGGCCTCATGGAAAACTACCAGTCCCGCATCGAGAATCCGAATCTCACGGCGCTCTCCGCCCTGAACGGATAAAACACCCAAAGCAGACGCTTCGGCGTCTGCTTTTTGTCATCGTTAAATTTATAATGGTTGCTCCGGCAACGGGATTGTGGTATATTGATTTCATCAACTGTATTGACAGGAGGCATGACCATCATGGACCTTTCTTCTCCGCTGAATATGACGATGCTCTGCGACTTTTATGAGCTGACCATGGGCAATGGTTACTTCGATCACGGCCTGAAGGACCGCATCACCTATTTCGATATGTTTTTCCGCAGCGTGCCGGATGGCGGCGGCGTTGCCATCGCGGCAGGACTGGAGCAGGTGATCGATTATATCAACAACCTGCATTTTTCGGAAGAGGACATCGCCTATCTCCGCAGCCGGAATCTCTTCAGCGAGGAGTTTCTGGAGTATCTGCGTGATTTCCGCTTCACGGGCGACATTTGGGCCGTGCCGGAGGGAACCCCGGTGTTTCCCAGAGAGCCGCTGCTCACGGTGCGCGCGCCCGCCATCGAGGCCCAGCTCATCGAGACCTATGTTCTGCTGCAGATCAACCACCAGAGTCTGATTGCCACCAAGGCCAACCGGGTTTGCCGCGCGGCCGAGGGACGTGTGGTGCTGGAGTTTGGGTCCCGCCGGGCCCAGGGATCGGACGGCGCCATCCTGGGTGCCCGGGCGGCTTATATCGGCGGCTGCGCCGGCACGGCCTGCACCATCTCCGACCAGCTCTACGGCGTGCCCGCCGGCGGCACCATGGCCCACTCCTGGGTCCAGATGTTCGACTCTGAGTATGAGGCCTTCAAGGCCTACTGCGAGACCTATCCCACCAACGCCACCCTGCTGGTGGACACCTATGACAGTCTGCACTCCGGCGTGCCCAATGCCATCCGTGCCTTCAACGAGGTGCTGCGGCCCCAGGGCATCACCAGCTGCGGCATCCGCTTCGACTCCGGCGACATCGCCTATCTCACCAAGCAGGCCCGCAAGATGCTGGATGACGCCGGCTGGCCGGGCTGCAAGATCACGGTATCGAACTCTCTGGACGAGCGGCTGATCAAGGGACTGCTGGACCAGGGCGCGCAGATCGACGCCTTTGGCGTTGGCGAGCGGCTGATCACCGCCAAGAGCGAGCCAGTGTTCGGCGGCGTGTATAAGCTCTGCGCCATCGAGCGCGAGGACGGCACCGTGGTGCCCAAGATCAAAATCAGCGAGAACGTGGGCAAGATCACGAACCCCCATTATAAGCGCGTCTACCGCTTCTTCACCCGGGACGGCGGCATGGCCGAGGCGGACTACATCACCGTCTATGACGAGGTGGTGGACGACACCCAGCCCCTGGAGATTTGCGACCCCGACGCCACCTGGAAGAAGAAGGTCATGGAAAACTTCGTTGCCAAGGAGCTGCAGGTGCCGGTCTTCCTGGGCGGCAAGCAGGTCTATACGTCTCCCAGCCTGCCGGAGATCAAGCAGTACTGCAAGGAGCAGATGGCCACCCTCTGGCCCGAGGTGCTGCGCTTCGACAATCCCCACAACTACTATGTGGACCTCTCCGATAAGCTCCTGAAGATCAAGATGGAGCTGCTCAACGCCGGAGGAAAATCGTGAACGCTTCCCAGCGCCGCGACGCCATCCTCCGGGCCCTCTCCGAGACGGAGAGCCCCGTGAGCGCCTCCCAGCTGGCGGCGAAGTTCGCCGCCACGCCCCGGGGCTATGTCCTGGGCGGACAGTCTGCGGGCATCCTGCGCACCATCGCCTGCCGCCACGACCGTGCCGGCACGGAGGAGGAGCTCAACATCATGGTGGACAACGGCTGCACGGTGCTGGACGTGGTGGTGGAGCATCCCGTCTATGGCCAGCTCACCGGCCAGCTTCAGATCGCCAGCCGCTATGACGTGCGCCAGTTCGTGGAGCGGCTCGGTCAGGAGGATTCCAAGCCTCTCAGCGCCCTCACCGACGGCATCCATCTGCACAATCTCCGCTGCCCGGACGAGGCGGCCTTCGACCGCACCTGCGCCGCCCTGCGCGCAGCGGGCTATCTGCTGGAGGAGGGGTGAGATGGTTTCCAATCGCACCCTGCTGGGCATCGCGGGCTTCGTCTGGCTGGCCGCGGGCGTGAACATCCTGCGCATCGGCGTCAAGGCGGTCATCGCCGTCTGCGCCGCGTCGAAGCTCGGCCGCATCGCCCTGATGGTCCTGCTGGCGGCCGCGATCTTCACGGCCTTTCATCGGATGTTCTCCCGCATCGTCCAGAAGCACACCGCCCGCATCCGCGGCTACGAGACCAGGCAGCCCTTCTGGCGCTTTTTCGACGGGAAGAGCTACCTGCTCATGATCTTTATGATGAGCCTGGGCATCGGCCAGCGGTTTGCTGCCGGAGTTCTTCTTCGCCTTTTTCTACACCGGTCTCGGCGCCGCCCTCACCATTGCGGGCCTCCGGTTCCTGATCCGCTGGATTCGCTGGAATTAAAAAATTAAGACGCTCTGCAATCTGCAGCGCGTCTTTTCTATGGATTTGTGATTAGATTAAGTACTTGAGAAGCAGCAGCAGCACCAGCCCCGGGAAGCCCAGCACGCCCACCGTCAGGGCGTTGACCCAGTTCAGGCCCAACGAGATGCCGAAGGCGTCTCCGAAAAAGTTTACCAGCCACAGAGCTGCAAAGCCCACACCGGTGTTCAGCAGGAGCTTGAAAATGAGCTTCATGGGCTTGGTGAAGATTTTGATCACCAGCCAGAGCAGAAAGATGCCGCCGGCGATGGCCAGCACCTGGGAATAGATCAATTCCATGGATGTACGTTCCTCCTCAGGGCGGCGGGAGCTGCCGCAGCTCCCGAACCGCGCAGTTATAGCGGGCCCGCAGGGCGTTGATCTCATAGATGCAGGCGTCCATGCGGTGGGGGTCGATCATGTGGTCAAAGACGTTCACGGCCTGCTCCAGCTCCACGCGGATACTGCGGACCTCTTCGGCGGCCTTTTTCAGTTCCGCGCTGCGGCGCTTGCGCAGCTTTTTCTCCCGGCTCATGGCATGTTCTCCTTCGTTTTCTGCTAGTATATGCAGGGAAGCCGGAGAATAACCGTCACCCGGAAAGCTTTTCCATGTATGATTGGACGCAAGGCTGCGTAAGATAGTTCCCGGAAGCCATTCGGCGTGCGGAGCGCGATCGACGACGGAGAGCGCCAGTTTACGGCGCGGCCTTTTGCCGGCACAGGAAGCAGCGTGACCGCACGAAAACGCAGCGCTCCGCTCATCCGAGCCGGGAGACCGTTTCCTGCGAATGCGTTTCAAGTGCCGGAGCGGAGCGCGATACGCTCAGCTGTGGGGCGGCGGAGTCAGTGTTTTATTCTGCCTCCGCTTCTTTTTTTGTCACTCTATCAAATTAAAATCATTATGTCAACCCCGGGTTTTCATCCAGCAGGGTTGCTTTTTTTGCGCACTTGGGGTATAATTACTCAGTTAAACACAACATCTTGTGATATGAGGTTTCTTTTATGGCGAAAAAGCAAGACTACGGCAACGACAGCATCTCCATGCTCAAGGGCGCGGACCGGGTGCGCAAGCGTCCCCAGGTCATCTTCGGCTCCGACGGGCTGGAGGGCTGCGAACACGCCGTGTTTGAGATTCTCTCCAACGCCATCGACGAGGCGCGGGAGGGCTACGGCGACCAGATCACGGTCACCCGGTATAACGACCAGACCATCGAGGTGGAGGACTTTGGCCGCGGCTGCCCGGTGGACTGGAACGAGAAGGAGCAGCGCTACAACTGGGAGCTGGTCTTCTGCGAGCTCTATGCCGGCGGCAAGTACAAAAACGACGCCGGCGGCGATTATGAGTATTCCCTGGGCCTCAACGGCCTGGGCAGCTGCGCCACTCAATACGCTTCGGAGTTTATGGACGTGACCATCCGCCGGGACGGTCACAAGTATTCCCTCCACTTTGAAAAGGGCGAGATCGTGGGCGATCTGGTCACAGAGCCTGCCGACCGGAAAAAGACCGGCACCACCATCCGCTGGAAGCCGGACCGGGAGGTCTTCACGGAGATCGACGTGCCCTCGGAGTATTTCGAGGACGTCCTCCATCGCCAGGCGGTGGTGAACCAGGGCGTCACCTTCAAGCTCCGGACCCAGAAGCCCACCGGCGGCTTTGATGAGCAGGAGTTTTACTACGAGCACGGCATCATGGACTACGTCACCGAGCTGGCAGGGGAGGCCCCGCTGACGGCACCGCTCTTCATCGAGACCGAGCGCAAGGGCCGCGACCGGGCGGACAAGCCGGAGTATAAGGTCAAGATCTCCGCCGCCTTCTGCTTCTCCAACAAGGTGAACGTGCTGGAGTACTACCACAACTCCTCCTGGCTGGAGCACGGCGGCGCGCCGGAAAAGGCCGCCCGCAGCGCCTTCACCTCCGCCATCGACGGCTACATCAAGCAGCAGAACAAGTATCAGAAAAACGAGAGCAAAATCAGCTTCCAGGACGTCCAGGACTGCCTGGTACTGGTGACCAACTGCTTTTCCACCATCACCAGCTACGAAAACCAGACCAAGAAGGCCGTCACCAACAAGTTCGTCCAGGAGGCCATGACCGCCTTCTTCCGGGAGCAGCTGGAGATCTACTTCATCGAGCACAAGCAGGAGGCGGACCGCATCCTGGAGCAGGTGCTCATCAACAAGCGCAGCCGTGAGCAGGCCGAGCGCGCCCGTCTGAACATGAAGAAAAAGCTGACGGGCAATCTGGACCTCTCCAACCGGGTGCAGAAGTTCGTGGACTGCCGCTCCAAGGACGTGACCCGCCGGGAGATCTACATCGTGGAGGGCGATTCCGCTCTGGGCGCATGCAAACAGTCCCGGGACGCGGAGTTCCAGGGCATCATGCCCGTCCGCGGCAAGATCCTCAACTGCCTCAAGGCGGACTATACCCGTATTTTCAAAAGCGATATCATCACCGACCTCATGCGGGTCCTGGGCTGCGGCGTGGAGGTGCAGCACAAAAACGCCAAGGACCTGAGCGCTTTCAGCCTGGACAGCCTCCGATGGAACAAGGTCATCATCTGCACCGACGCGGATGTGGACGGCTTCCAGATCCGTACCCTGATCCTCACCATGCTCTATCGTCTGGCCCCCACGCTGATCCGGGAAGGCTACGTCTATATCGCGGAATCCCCCCTCTATGAGATCGAGAGTAAGGGCAAGACCTACTTTGCCTATTCCGACCGGGAGAAGGCTGAGATCGTGGAGAGCCTGAACGGCGCCAAAGCCACCATCAACCGCTCCAAGGGCCTGGGCGAGAACGACCCGGAGATGATGTGGATGACCACCATGAACCCGGAGACCCGGAAGCTCATCCGCGTCATGCCCGAGGATGTGGAGCGTACGGCGGAGATGTTCGATCTCCTGCTGGGCGACAACCTCACCGGACGCAAGAACCACATCGCCATGTTCGGCAGCCAGTTCCTGGACCTGGCCGACATTTCCTGAAAAGGGGAGTTACCTATGGGAATCAAAACCGCGCGCAAGCTTCTGATGGTATTCATGGTCCTGGCCGTGGCGGGCGCCCTGATCGGCCTCGTCTTTATCGAGCCGGGCACGAAGCTCAGCCTTTACGTGACCTTCAGCTCCTTCGGCTGCATGGTCGTGTCCATGATCCTGCTCTTCGGCTACTGCAAGTGCCCCTGGTGCGGCAAGCGCATCACCGCCAACCTCATGAAAGCCGAATACTGCCCCTACTGCAAAAAAGATTTCGACACCGGCCTCAAACACCGGGGAAAGAAATAACCATGCTCGACTACGAAAAGTCCAATGTTCGATTGGCGAGAAATCTCCGAAAGGACATGACGCCATGGGAACGCAAACTCTGGTATCTGTTTTTGAAAGACTATCCCATTCGGTTTCAACGCCAAAAACCAATCGGTGCTTACATTGTCGACTTTTACTGCGCCAAGGCAAAACTTGCGCTTGAGCTGGATGGAAGCGGACATTATTCTGAGGAACAGGTAAAACACGATTCTGATCGGACAGAGCGGCTGGAAAACATGGGCGTTCATGTAATCCGAATTCCAAACAATGAGATCACAGACAATTTTCGAGGTGCATGTGAAATGATTGATTTGGCAGTGAAGCAAAGAATGGCAGAACGATAAACCTTTGACCTTGGCTCCCTCGGCGAGGGAGCTGTCAGCGAAGCTGACTGAGGGAGCGGACGTT
>CAMHRJ010000105.1 GCA_946187475.1 uncultured Clostridia bacterium
CGGGGAGCTGAACGACGCGGTTCTGCCTCAGATCGACGAGGACGCCTCCGCCGGGGTGACCGGGGACACGGTCACGGTCTCCACCACCCACGACGCTTTCGTCACCACCCGCGCCGCGGTGCTGCATTATTTCGACGCGTCGCTGGTGGAATTCACAGAGCTTCCCTAAGGTTTTCAGAACATATTATTTGAGAAAAGGTGATAACAAAATGAAACACGGTTTTCTGAAGGTGGCCGCCGCCGCGCCGGAGCTGCGCGTGGCCGACCCCAAGTTCAACGCAGAAAAGATCATCGCGACCATGCAGCAGGCCAATGACAAGGGCGTGAAGCTGCTGGTGTTCCCGGAGCTGAGCCTCACGGGCGTCACCTGCGGCGATCTGTTCTACCAGAACACCCTCCTGCGGGGCGCCGCTGACGCCCTGGGCGATGTGGTGGACGCCTCCGCCGGCATGGACATGCTGGTGTTCGTGGGTCTGCCGGTGGAGAAGGGCAGCAAGGTCTATGACTGCGCCGCCGCTGTCTGCAACGGCGAGCTGCTGGGTCTGGTGCCCATGACCAACCCCGGCGACAAGCACTTCACCCCCGCCTGCGGCTGCGTGGACGAGCTGTACTTCGGCGAAGAGCCGGTGTTCTTCGGCTCCAAGCTGCTGTTTGAAAATGCCGTCATGCCCGACCTGAAGGTGGCCGTGCAGGTGGGCGGCGATCTGAATTCTCCCGCCGCACCCGCCTCCGACCACGCTCTGGCCGGCGCCACGGTCATCGCCCAGCTGGCGGGCTTCCCCATGAGCATGGATTCCGCCATGGTGAACACCTGCGGCCAGCGGGTCCAGAGCCGCAAGCTCAAGACCGCCGGCATCCTGGCTGCCCCCGGCTTCGGCGAGAGCAGCACCGACGCCACCTTCTCCGGCCTCTGCGTCATTGCGGAGAACGGCCAGATCCTGGCCAGCGCCGAGGACGGCTGCACCTTCATCTCCAGCGAGATCGACGTGGAGCTGCTGATCTCCGAGCGCCGCCGGGCTCAGGGCTTCGACGGCTGCGCCTGCGAGTACACCATGGTGGGCTGGGGCGAGGAGCTCTCCGACACCGAGCTGACCCGGCCCTACGGCAAGTATCCCTATCGTCCCGCCGACGAGAAGGATTACCACGAGGCCGCCAAGCGCCTGCTGCGCATGCAGGCCAGCTCCCTGGTCCGCCGCATGGAGTTCGCCGGTCTGAAGCACCCCGTCGTGGGCATCTCCGGCGGCGTGGACTCCACCCTGGCCGTGATCATCTGCGCCGAGGCCGTGAAGATGATGGGTCTGCCGGCAGACTACGTCACCGCCGTGACCATGCCCTGCTTCGGCACCACCGACCGCACCAAGTCCAACGCCATCATCGTCTCTGAGCAGCTGGGCGCCACGGTCCGTGTCATCGACATCGGCGAGAGCGTCATGCAGCACTTCAAGGACATCGACCACGACCCCGAGAACCGCAATGTGGTCTACGAAAACGCCCAGGCACGCGAGCGCACTCAGATCCTCATGGACATCGCCAACGGCTTTGCCGACGGCGGCATCCATGTGGGCACCGAGGACATGAGCGAGTTTGCCGACGGCTGGTGCACCTACAACGGCGACCACATCTCCATGTATGACGTGAACGCCGGCTCCACCAAGACCATGGTCCAGATGGTGGTGCGCTACGTGGCAGAGACCACCGAGGACAAGGTGCTGGCCGACGCGCTGTTCGACGTGCTGGATACCCCCGTCTCTCCCGAGCTCCTGCCGCCCACCCGCAACGGCGAGATCGCCCAGAAGAGCGAGGAGTCCGTGGGCCCCTACAACCTCCAGGACTTCTTCCTGTACTACCTGGTGGAGAACGGCTTCACCCCGGGCAAGGTGCTGCGTCTGGCCGATATCGCCTACGGCGACGAGTTCGACCACGAGACGCTGAAAAAGTGGCTGCGCAGCTACTGCCGCCGCCTGTTCAGCCAACAGTTCAAGCGCTCCTGCCTCCAGGACGGCCCCACCCTCGTGGGCTTCAGTCTCAGCCCCCGCACGGGCTTCCTCATGCCCAGCGACGGCTCCAACGCCCTCTATCTCCAGAACGTGGACGAGCTGGACTGATCAAATCAAATGCAAAATTGCGCCGCGAAAGCGGCGCAATTTTTGCGTAGAAGGGAAGGGGGAACTTGAATTTGTTGGGGGAGTTGAAATCAGGGGAAAGGCTTCCCCTTCCAGGGGAAGCTGTCCGCGCAAGCTGACAGATGAGGTAGTTGAATTGCCGCGTCAGCGGCATCTTTATGGATTGCCGGATTTTGTATTTCAGGTATTTTCATATGGTTGCGGCTTGCGCCGCCATTGGACACCCCTCATCCACCGCGAGCGGTCCCCCTTCCCCCTGAGGGGGAAGGCAGCGCGCAATCCAACACTCCGTTAAACTCCAATTGCATTTTCCTTCCGGTCTGGTATAATGAAGAAAAAAACACCCAAGGGTTGAAAGGAGCGGCTTTCAGCATGAAAAAAGTCGTCATTCTCATCGGAAACTACGGCTCCGGCAAGACGGAGATCGCCCTCAATCTGGCGGTGCGCTCCGCTGCCGAGGGCAAGCGGACCCAGGTCATCGATCTGGACCGCATCAACGACTATTTCCGCATGTCCGACCATGTGAAGCTGCTGGACGAGAAGATGATCGACCTGGTCTCGCCCACCTTCGTGGGCGCCGGCGTCACCCAGACCAACATGCCCGCCGCCGTGGGCTCGGCTTTCGCCCGGGACTGGGACCTGGTGGTCTTCGACGTGGGCGGCGACCCGGCGGGCGCGTTGTCCCTGGCCCGGTACCACATGGATTTCGCCCAGTTGGAGCCGGAGCAGCTGGAGGTCTATGACATCATCAACGTCCGCCGCCCCATGTCCGAGACGGCGGAGAAGATTCTTAAACTGAAAGAGGACATGGAGGGCTTCGCCCGCCAGACGGTGACGGGCTTTGTTCACAACTCCAACCTCCAGGCCTGGGCCAGCGCCGCAGACCTCCGGGAGGGCTATCCCATCGTGAAGGAGGCCAGCGAGCTGAGCGGCATCCCCGTGGTCTATACCACCGGGCGGAAGGAATTCCTGGAGGAATTCCTGGAAGACGACGGTCTCGATCCGAAATTTATCGGCACGCCCCTGCCCCTGGAGACCTATATGCACCGCAGCTGGGATACCTTCGCCAAGGGCGGCATTTGAGGAGGCAGCCTATGATCAGACCCATCAACAAAGACCGGTTTTTCCTGGCGCAGAAGTCCGCGCCCGCCACGGAGGCGGATCTGGGCGTGGCCCGGGACCTGCTGGACACTCTGCGGGCCCACCGGGAGTCCTGCGTGGGCATGGCCGCCAACATGATCGGCGCGGCCAAGCGCATCATCGTCTTCGCCGACGGGGACGACCTTTGCCTCATGCTGAATCCGGAGCTGGTGCAGCAAAGCGGCCCCTTCGAGGCCGAGGAGGGCTGCCTCTCTCTCACCGGCACGCGGAAGACCACCCGCTATGCGCGCATCCGCGTCCGTTACCAAAATGAGCGGATGCAGTACCGACAGAAGAATTACTCCGGCTGGACGGCCCAGATCATCCAGCATGAGATCGACCATTTGAACGGGATTGTGATATGATACCGGAATTCAAGTTTACCGTCCGCACCAAGCAGGACCTCATCGACGCCGTGGAGCGATTCGGCATCGTGCCGCTGTTCGCGAACCACGTCCAGGGCTTCTCCGTGGCGGAGCACGCGGCACCGTCGGCCTGGTTCGCCGGGGAAGAGGGCGTTTGGGAGTGGAAGGGCCCCGTCATCCGGGAGACCGGCTGCGCCTATGGCAAGTTTTTTGAGAAAAAGGCCGCCTTCGTCAGCCGGGAGGTCTTCTTGGATCTGGCCAACTACCGACGCAACGGCTATGACTTCGATTCCCGCTTCGACGAGGGTCTGGCCCGCCGGGCCGACCGGGAGCTGTACTCCCTGGTGGAGGAAAACGGCCCCATCCTCTCCAAGCGGCTGAAGGGCATGGGCTATTACGGCAAGGACGGGCGCAAGGACTTCGATGCCTGCATGCTCCGGCTCCAGGAGCAGTGCTATGTGGTCATTTCGGACTTCGTCTACGAGCTGGACAAGCACGGCAAGCCCTACGGCTGGGGCGTGGCGGAATACGCCACCGCCGAGCGGCAGCAGGGGCCGGAGTTCCGGAAACAGGTCTACCGCTGCGACCCGGCGGAGTCCTACGCGCGGCTGCTGGAGCGGCTGAAGGCCCTGAACCCCAACACGGAGGAAAAGACGCTGAAACGGTTTTTGAAGTGATTTGAAAAGGAGCGAATTCCATGACAGACGCACAACAGAGAGAAGCTGCGCGGCAGTTTTACTATAAGTGGAACGGCAAGGGCCGCGAGGACGAGGACGCCCGCTCCTATTGGATTGAGATTCTGCAAAACATCCTCGGCGTCGACCGCGTGACGGATCGCGTGGACTTTGAAAAGAAGGTCATAGGCCCGGACGGGAACACCAAGCGGATCGACGTCTATATCCCGGAGACCCACGTCATCATCGAGCAGAAGTCTCTCGGCATCGCGCTGGATAAGCCGCAGGCTGGGCATGGAGGCATGACGCCCTATCAGCAGGCGAAGATGTATGACAACGGGCTGCCCTTTGACGAAAGAGCTCGCTGGATCATCACGTCCAATTTTGCGGAGATTTGGATTTACGACATGAATTCCCGCCGCCCGGAGCCGGTGAAGGTGGCGCTGGAGGATCTGCAGTCCAAGTACCACGTGCTGGACTTCCTGGTGAATCAGGAGAAGGAGACCGTCAATCTGGAGATGGAGCTTTCTCTGCAGGCGGGCGAATTGGTGGGGAAGATCTATGATGCGCTCCTAAAGCAATATAAGCATCCTGATGACCCGGAGACGCTGAAGAGCCTCAACAAGCTCTGTGTCCGCATCGTCTTCTGCCTCTATGCCGAGGACGCGGCGGTCTTCGGCAAAAAGGGCATGTTCCACGATTACATGGCGCAGTTTGACGCCAAAGCTGCCCGGAAAGCCCTCCGTGATCTGTTCCGCGTTCTGGATCAGAAGCCGGAAGAACGCGACCCCTATCTGGCCGACGACGATCCGCTGCTGGCGGCGTTCCCATACGTCAACGGCGGTCTGTTCTCGGAAGAGGAGATCGAGATTCCGCCCTTCACGGACGAGATTCTGGATTTGATTCTTTGCAAGGCCAGCGACGACTTTGACTGGAGCGGCATCAGCCCCACCATCTTCGGCTCCGTGTTCGAGAGCACCCTGAACCCGGAAACCCGGCGCAGCGGCGGCATGCACTATACCTCTCTGGAGAACATCCATAAGGTCATTGACCCGCTGTTTCTGGATGATCTGAAAGCGGAGCTTGAAGCCTGCAAAGCGGTTTCTGTCATGAAAACCCGGGAAAAGAAGCTCCTTGCCCTGCAGAATAAAATTGCCTCCCTGTCCTTCCTGGATCCCAGCGCCGGCAGCGGCAATTTCTTAACCGAAAGCTATCTCTGCCTGCGCAGGCTGGAAAACGACATTCTTCGAGAGCTGCTGCACGATCAGATTGCCATGGGTGATGAAACCATCACGCCCATCAAGGTCAGCATTTCGCAGTTTTACGGCATCGAGATCAACGACTTTGCCGTGACCGTGGCCCGGACGGCCCTCTGGATCGCGGAAAACCAGATGATGCAGGAGACCGAGGATATTTTACAGATGAATCTGGAATTCCTGCCGCTGAAAACCAACGCCTATATCGTGGAGGGCAACGCCCTCAGAATCGACTGGAATGACGTTGTGCCGAAGGACCAGCTGAACTATATCATGGGCAACCCGCCGTTTGTGGGTGCGCGGCTCATGTCGAAGGAACAGAAGGCCGACGTCAATGATGTGTTCCCAGACTGGAAAAACGTTGGAAATCTGGACTATGTTTGCTGTTGGTATAAGAAAGCTGCGGAAATGATGGACGGCACTTCCATCCGCGCGGCGTTGGTGTCTACCAACTCTGTCACCCAAGGCGAGACCGTGGCAAATCTTTGGAAGCCCCTGTTTGAAGCGGGCGTTCATATTGACTTTGCTTATCGCACCTTCCGCTGGGACAGCGAGGCCAGCGACAAAGCACATGTCCATTGTGTGATCGTCGGATTCAGCACCGCACCGACCGACAAGCCGAAAATGCTGTATTTTGAAGGCGAAGCAAAGCAGGTCGGCAACATCAACGGGTATCTGCTGGATGCAGATGACGTGTTTGTTGAGAGCCGCAGCAAGCCGATTTGTAATGTACCGGAAATCGGAATAGGAAACCAGCCAATTGATAATGGGAATTACCTCTTTGAGAAAGGGGAAATGGAAGAATTCATAAGAAAAGAGCCAAAGTCAGCACAGTATTTCCACCCTTGGTATGGTTCCAGAGAGTTCATCAATCGCTGCCCGCGCTATTGCCTTTGGCTGGGAAATTGCTCTCCCGCGGAGCTTCGGAAAATGCCGGAATGCATGAAGCGGGTACAGGCGGTTCGGGAATATCGCCTCAGCAGTCCACGAGCTTCCACCTTAAAATTAGCAGATAGTCCAACGAGATTTCAAACAGAGAATATGCCCGAGGGAACTTATGTAGTAATTCCAGAGGTTTCATCTGAGCGCAGACGATATGTGCCCATAGGGTTTATGACTCCGGATATTCTTTGCAGCAATCTTGTGAAACTGGTTCCGAATGCTGAATTGTATCATTTCGGTGTGTTGACCTCCAACGTCCATATGGCGTGGATGCGGGCGGTGTGCGGACGCCTAGAAATGCGCTATCGTTATTCCAAGGATATTGTCTACAACAACTTCCCCTGGCCGGAGGTCACCGACGCCCAGAAGGCCGAGATCGAGAAAACCGCCCAGGCCATTCTGGACGCCCGCGCTCTGTACCCGGATTCCTCTTTGGCGGACCTCTATGACGAGCTCAGCATGCCGCCGGAGCTCCGCAAGGCGCACCAGGCCAACGACCGCGCCGTCATGAAGGCCTACGGCATGCCCGTAAAAGAGACCGACGAGGCCGCCTGCGTCGCCTGGCTCATGCGGCTGTATCAGGAGAAAACCGCTGCGATGTAAAAGTGCGGTGTAGGGGAGGGGCTTGCCCTCGCTTTCTTCGGCAAATTGATATTTGTAGGAGCGATTCACGAATCGCCAGGTGGAAAATCTTCCGCCGCACAAAAAGAGAATGTCATTGCGAGGAGCGAAGCGACGTGGCAATCTCTATGCCAGCACCAGGAATCCTGCAAGTGTCATTGGAGAAGGAGACGTTGTCTCAACCGTTTCTTCAAGT
>CAMHRJ010000106.1 GCA_946187475.1 uncultured Clostridia bacterium
CATGTGAGCCCCTCCAGATCCGCCTCGGTGAGATACCGGCTGCTGCTGTCCATGAGGATGAAGCTGCCGGTGCCGGGGGCAGGCGTCGGCGTCTCCGCTGCCGGGGTGGGCGTGGGTGCCGGCGTCGGGGTGGGCGTGGGCGTCGGGCCCGGTGTCGCGGTGGGCACAGGTGTCGCCGTCGGGGCGGCGGTGGTTTCCGGCGTCGGAGTCGCGGTCTCCTGAGGCGCCGCAGTCTGGGCGGCCACGGGCACATCCTGGTCGTCGTCGGACTTCTTGCCCAGTCTGCCGCTGAAGGCCAGGAAGGTCACGATGATCAGCACCAGCAGCACCGCGATCATGGCGATGAGCATGGGCTTATTGTTCACGGGTTTCTCGGTGGCGGCATCCTCCTGGAAGCCCACGGCGACCCGCTTCCCGCACCGTGGACAGGTCAGCGCTCCGTCGGGGATGCGCGCGCCGCAATGGGTGCATTTCATATATTGAGTTCTCCTTTTCCAATGCAATGGGGCGCAATGCTTCGCACCGCGCCCTATATTTTATCCTATTTTTACCGGGATTGCAACCCGGGCTATTTTTTGCCGAAGCGGAACTCAGCCTCTTCGCCCCGGATCAGACGACCGATGTTGCCCCTGTGGAGGAAGATCACCAGTACCATCACATAGAGGCACAGGAAAAATGCAGGGGTCACGCCCGGGCGCAGCAGCAGATAGAGCCAGGGATAGGCCGCCGCCGCCGTGATGGAGCAGACGGAGACCCGGCGCGCCAGGAAGAATACGGCGAAAAACAGCACCAGCAGGATCAGGAAAAATCGCCAGTCCAGCAGCAGGGCGATACAGGCGGCGACGCTGACGCCCTTGCCCCCGCGAAAGCCGAAATACACCGGCCAGCAGTGGCCCGTGATGGCAGCGGCGCAGGCCACGGCCACGCCGGTGCTGCCGGCCAGCCAGTAACCGAAGAGAGCGGAGAGGGCGGTCTTGACCATGTCGAAGCCCAGGGTAATCAGCCCCGCCTGGAGGCCGTGGGTGCGGGCCACGTTGGTGGCACCGGCGTTGCCGGAGCCCTCCTCCCGGACGTCCACATGATATCTCTTGCGAATGTAAATGATGGCTGAGCTGATGGAGCCCAGCAGATAGCCCACCACCACGATGAGCGCGAATTTCCAAGCCATGGGAAAACCTCCCGGAAAAGTTCAAAATTTTGAAGCAATTACAGCATAGCACAATCCCCGGGCAGAAGCAAGTCGCCCGGGGAGAGTTTTAAAAAATAATTTACAAATCCAGTTTACCCGATCGTGTGGAGTGTGGAGTGTGAAGTGTGGAGTTTAAAGGAATCGCCTATGGCGATCATTCAAATACGCGCGATTTCAATCGTTTGCGAAGCAAACTCTTTTAAACTCCTAACTCCAAACTCCTAACTCCACACTCAGAGGTATCGCTCAAAGTAGCTCTGTGCCCGGTTCAGCTCCCGCTGGAGCTCCTCGGCGGCCTCCCGGAAGGAGTCCCGGACGGAACTGCGGACCGCCCCGCGCATGGCGTCGGCTGCAGTGCGGGCATTGCCCACGGCGCTGCGCACCGCGTCGGCGGTATCCCGGGCGGAGGCCAGCTCCGCGCGGACGCCGTCCTCCAGGGTGTAGAGGCTGCGCATGGGGCCGGTCTTGGGCTTCAGGGCGCCGCTGCGGAAGTTTTCCAGCACCACGTGGTAGCGCTCCGCCGCCATGGCCACGCTGTCCGCCCAGGAGAGATAGATCTCGTCCATGGCGTACTGACCGATCTCGTGCATCTTGGCGGTCTCCAAATCCATCAGCGCGGCGGCCAGAGACTCGCCGTTCTCCTCGATGAGCATGCCGGTGCGCCCGTCGGTGACGCCCTCGGAGGCGCAGCTGCCCCGGACCAGAAGGCTGCCCAGACCGCAGGCCGCGGCCTCCCGCACCACGAGACCGTTGGTATCGAAGGTGGAGGGAAACAGCAGCAGGTCCGCCCGGCAGTACCAGGCGCGCACCTGCTCCCGATCGTGGATGGCGCCCACGAATCGGCAGCAATCTTTCAGCCCCAGTTCCTCGGCATAGACCTCGATCTCGGCCCGATCCTGACCGTCGCCCACGAAGACCATGCAGAAGTCCCGACCGGCCTCCGCCAGACGCTTGAGGCCGTTGAGGATCAGCTTCTGGCCCTTATACCACATCATCCGGCCCAAGAACAGGAACACCGGCGCGTCAGACGGCAGCTGCCACTGATCGTTCAGCGCCTGCACGGCCTCTGCCGGAGCCTGTCCCTTTTCCAAATCCACGCCGTTGGGCATGACGAGATAATCGCCTTCATAGCCCAGAGAGCGAAGATTCTCTCCCGCGCCTTCGCTGACCACCCAGACCTCGTCGCAGGCGGAGATGTTCCGCACCAGCACGTCGATGGCCGCCTGCTGGAGCAGGTGGCTGCGCACGGCCTTGGCGATGTCGATGTCGAACTTCGTGTGGTAGGTGAAGATCAGCGGCACGTTTGCAGCGCTGCGCAGCTCCCGGGCCAGCACCGTGGAGGCCACGGGGCAATGGCTGTGGATCAGGTTGAAGTCCATGCGCCGCAGGGTCTCGACAGTCTCCGGCGCCAGAGGGTTTCCCGCCCGATAGCCCACCAGCTGGGTGGTGTCGATGCTGGGGTAGCGAATGACGGGAAAGGTGTAATCATCCGTCACGTCCGGATACTCCGGCGTGGCCACGGCGCAGCGGCCGTGGGCGGCGGTGATGTGTTTGGCATAGTTCACGACCACATTCGCCACACCGTCGATGGTGGGCGGGAAGGAGTCGTTCATGAGACATACGTTCAGTGCTTCGTTCAAGGCGTTTCCTCCAGGGTCATATAGTCCTGCATCAGGATGTGAAAGTTCCCTGCGTGCTTGTTGATGTGCCAGTGGCCGCAGAGCCAGTGGTTGTATTGGAGCCGGTCCTCGATGGTATCCAGCCACTCTTCCGTGGAGCGGTCCACGCCGCTCTGGTCGATGCCGGGGAGCATAGCCTCCACGGGGGTGAACTTCGCCGGGCAGGTGTGGGTGAGGACGGTGTCGATCTCCCAGCCGATGGCGGTGAGGGAAGCCTCCACATCGGCCTTGATCTCCGCAGAGGGCTGCTCGTCCTCAAACCAGGTCCAGCCCATGCGCTGGCGCCAGCGCTTGTCCACGCTGTAGGCCCCGCCGATGACGACGACCTGCCGGCCCTCCAGATCGAAGATCTCGCCGTCCCGGGCGAAGATCAGGTGGGGATACTCGTCCTCGATCCAGACCCGGCCGCCGTGCCACTCGCACTCCCGATAGGTGGGCACGTGCCAGGGCCGCATATCGTGGTTGCCGTGGATGCAGAAAATCTGCACCCCGGACCGGGAGGCGGTCTGTTCCAGCGCCTGCTTGCGCCGCCGGTCGATGGCGTTTTTGTGGTAGTTCAGCCCCAGATCCCCCAGGATCACCAGGATGTCCCCGGGGTTCACATTGTGGCGCAGGATTCCTTCCCGCACCCGCTTCACATCGCCGTGAATGTCGCCGGTATACCAGATCATGACCGTCCCTCCTTTGGTGTGTGATTCTATTTTGCCCTGAAACGCACTTCCCGTCAAGTGCCTTTTTGCCCGGCGCTTGTTTTCCGGTCGGGATGCATTTATAATAAGGAAAACACGCAAGAAGATCGGAGGGCATTTCATGGACGAGCGCACTGCCAGAGCTCTGGTGTCAAAGGAAGGGCGGGAACTGCTGCAGACCGGGCTGGTGGCCCGGACCTGGGGCAATTTCAGTGCCCGCATCCCCGGGGGTCAGTTTGTGATCACCCCCAGCGGGCTGGACTACGCCCGGATGGGGCCGGAGGACGTGG
The DNA here is from genome assembly GCA_946187475.1 of uncultured Clostridia bacterium. Classification (GTDB taxonomy): domain Bacteria; phylum Bacillota; class Clostridia; order Oscillospirales; family Oscillospiraceae; genus CAG-103. The sequence continues at coordinate 3,848 of CAMHRJ010000106.1, forward strand.
TGGCCGTGGACATCGAAAGCGGAGAGGCTTTTGGCAGCCGCAGACCCTCCAGCGAGAAGAACATCCACCGCTTCGCCTACGGGCTTTTCCCGGAGATCGAATACGTCATCCACACCCACCAGACAGCGGCCACGGCCATCGGTCTCACTGGCATGGAGTCTCTGGCGCTGACAGAGGCCGAGGGCGCTGAACTGGGCGGCGTCGCCCGGGCGGAGTACGCCTTTTCCGGTTCCATGGAGCTGGCGCAAAGCATTCGCGCCGCCATGGAAGCTGACGGCGCGAAGGTCATTCTGATGCCCCACCACGGGGCTTTGATTCTGGGCCGGAGCCGGGAGGAAGCCTTCCGGCGGGCCATGGTGCTGGAGTCGGTCTGCCGCCGCAGTCTGCAGGGGCAGCCGGCGGAAGAGGCTGCGCAGTCCCTCGACGGGAACCTGCTCCGCTCCCCTGCCGCCCTGGCCTGGGCGGCCTTGGGTGAGCCGCTGCCGCCCCTGCTGGACGATTATGCCCAGATGTTCGGCCCGGCCCTCCCGGTGCTGGAAGCGCCGGAGGACGAGACGGCTGCGGTGGTACCGGGCGTGGGCATCGCCCTGGGCACCGGCGAGACGCCGGTGAAGGCCCTGCTGGCGGAGAAGAATCTTCTGGCCGCCCTCCACTGCCGGGCGCTGGGCGTCTCGGCTGCCCTCAGCGAAGAAAACGCCCGGCTGCAGCACGCAGATTACCTAGAGAGCTATTCCCGCCGCAAAGAGGGGTAAATCACTCCTCGTATTTTGCGCAAGCTTTCTCCAGCGCATCGATGACGATGCGGAGGGTCTTGATGCGGGCATATTTTTTGTCGTTGGACTCGATGATGAACCAGGGGGCGTTCTCGGTGCTGGTCTTTTGCAGCATCTCGTCGATGGCCTCCTCATACTGGGGCCACTTCTCCCGGTTTCTCCAGTCCTCGTCGGTGAGCTTCCACTGCTTTTCCGGGGTGTTCTGCCGGTCGGTGAAACGCTGGAGCTGGGTGTCGGAATCGATCTGAATCCAGAATTTCAGCACCACGGCGCCCCAGTCGGTGAGCTGGCGCTCGAACTCGTTGATCTCGGCGTAGGCCCGCTTCCAGTCGGCTTCGCTGCAGAAGCCCTCCAGCCGCTCCACCATGACGCGGCCGTACCAGGTGCGGTCAAAGACGCAGATGTGGCCCGTGCGGGGCAGGCGGGTCCAGAACCGCCAGAGGAAATGGCGATTGATCTCGTGGGGCTCCGGGGAGGCGATGGGCATCACATCCACACCCCGGGGGTCCAGGGGCTTGGTGATGCGGCGGATGTTGCCGCCTTTGCCGGCAGCGTCCCAGCCCTCATAGCAGAGGATGACGGGAATCTTGCGCCGATAGATCACATTGTGCAGCTCGCCCAGCCGCTTCTGCAGCTTTTTGAGCTCCTTGCGATACTCCGCGTCCTCGATGGTGGGAGAGAGGTCCACCTCGCTGAGGCGCGGCATTTTTTTCAGGGGAAATTTCTCCTTGAAGGGCTTGCCCACATAGCGGCCCTTTTCCAGGCCCTGGTCGATGAGGTCCGTGAGCAGCTTCAGGGCGTCCCGCACGGCGACCTTCTTGTCCTCGCCGTCCAGCACGTGCCAGGGGATGGGGTCGTCGGTTTTATCCATGAAGGCGTCGTAGGTCTCGGCAAAGGTGTTGTACTCCCGGTGCTGCCAGACGTCGTCATCGGCCACACGCCACTCGGTCTCATAGTTCTCCCGCAGGGCAGCCAGACGCTTGCCCTGTTCTTTTTCGCTGATGTGCAGGAAGAGCTTCAAGATCAGATAGCCCCCGTCCCGGAGCTGACGCTCGAACTCCTGCACCGCCTGGATGCGGGCTTTATACTCTTTTTTGGTGATGTCCCGGCGCAGATACTTGCTCACGGCGGAGTCCATCCAGCCGGCGTCATAGAACATGATCTTGCCGTTTTCCGGGATAGCGGCAAAGTAGGGATAGAGGAAGGGATAGCGCTCCTCCTTTTCCGGGCGGATCACCGGGGAAACCACGTTGTAGAACCGGGGGTCGATCTCGCTGATGAGGCTGCTGATCATGCTTCCCTTTCCCGCAGCCGCCCAGCCCTCGAGCAGGATGATGATGGGCAGTTTCTTCTCGCGGATCAGCTGCTGCTGTGCCAGAAGCTTTTCCCGCAGGGCGGCAGTTTCGGCCTTCAGGGCCTGCTTATCCTCGGACTTTGCTGGTTTGAATTTTTGCAGCATGGCGATATCCTCACTTTCTTAATATAGAGCGCGCTGTGTATCTGCGTCGGGAGGCGTTCCGGTCAGAGAACCTCTCCCGCTGCGGTCAAAAACAGTTCCTCGGGCTTTTCCTGCGAGGCGAACTGCATGGGCGAAAAGGACGCGGCGTAGCTGCCGGCGTTGTTGATCCAGACGGCGTCGCCGGGCTCCAGATGGGGCATGAGGATGTCCTCAGCGATCACGTCCGTGCCGGTGCAGAGGTTGCCCGCCAGGGTCACCCGCTCCGTGGGCGGTTCCTCCTTCAGCGCATGAATCTGAAATGCGTCCGTGGTGGTGAACAGCGGCTCCAGCACCGGCGGGTTGAGCCCGCTGCGCGCGGCCATGGAGGCCACCGCCGGGCGCAGGAAGCCGTTGAGGGTGTTTTTCAAAATCACATAGGTCTTGCCCCGGGAGTCTTTGCGGTCTGCCACCGTGGTCACATAGACGCCGCTCTGGCAGGTGACGTAGCGGCCGGTCTCGATGATGAGTCTCGTATCCGGGAAGGCGGCCTGAAAGGCCTCCAGCTCCGGCTTCGCCAGCGCACTGAGCCGCTCCACGTCCAGCTCCCGGTCGGAGGCGCCGAAGGGCACGCCCATGCCGGAGCCCATGTTCACATAGTCCAGCTTCCCGCAGACGGTCTCGAACTTCCTGGCCATGGCCAGCAGCCGGCGATAATAGCCGGCCAGGATCTCGGCGCTGAGCTCCTGGCTCTGCACATGGACGTGGAGCCCTGTGATGCGGACGTTTCGGGCGCCGCCGTTTTGCAGAAACGCCAGTGCCTGCTCCTCATCCACGCCGAACTTGGAGGCCGCGCCGCCGTCGCCGCGGAAGGTGAAGTCCGGGTTCAGCCGCAGGCCGATCTCCGCCTGCTCTCCCCGGTCCGCCGCAATGGCGCTGATGCGGTGCACCTCGCCGAGACTGTCGGCAATGAGGACGCATTTGCCCCAGGCGTGCTCCAAATCCCATAGGTTCTTTCCGGGGGCGGAATAGTAGATCTTCTCCGCCGGCAGTCCCGCCTCGCGGGCAGAAAGCACCTCGTTCAGGCTGGCGGCGTCGGCGCCGAAGCCCCGGGAGAACACCGTGTCCAGCACCCGCCGGTGGGGATTGCATTTGATGGAATACAGAAATTCCACCTTCGGGAACAGCCCTTTCAGCCGCTCCACCCGACGGAGGATTTCTCCCTCGTCATAGAGATAAAA
>CAMHRJ010000107.1 GCA_946187475.1 uncultured Clostridia bacterium
CGATGGGCTTGGTGTTGGTTGCCGGGACCGCAGGCGTCGGGGCGTAATCCCCGATACTGGACTCCGTGTAGGCCACGCCGTCATAGTCCACATTGGCGAGGTAATTCCGCACCGCCTCCGGGCACTGGTGCCAGGCGAAGTCCTCCCTGCTTCGGATCGTTCCGATGGCCGCCGCCATCTGGGCCGGTGTATAGGCAGCGCTGCTGCCGGTTTTGGCCCGGATGGCATCGGCGATGTCGGTGAGCGTTCCGGTTGAAATGCGTCTGTCCGCCATCAGAACGCCTCGCTTTCTGCCGAAGGAATCAGGCCAACCACCAGCGCGGCGATGTCGGACTTGTCCTGGGCCGTGAGCACGTAGTCGCTGCCGCTTTCACCGGCAGGGCCCGGAGGGCCCGCCAGACTCGCAAGCCACTGGGCTTCCGTGCCGGAAAAGCCGTGGTCCACCGCGATCTCATAGGCGCTTTTTCCGTTTGCTCCGCCAGGCCCGCCGCCGCGTTCCAGAACCGTGATGCGCTCGCGGGCGTCCTTGTCCACGATCTCATAGGTCTGGCCGTTTCTGGGCGTCCAAGTGGACATGGGAATGAATGTATCTGCCATGGTTTCGCCTCCTTAAATCCAGACCGCGGTGTGGCCATGACTTCCCGCCGGCGGAGGGGTGCGGGTGCGAAGAATATCGCCGCGAATCAGATTGTCCGAGCTTGTCAGATAGCTCAGATACTGCTCGCCGACGTTCACGGTCAGGTTCGCGGCGATCGCGGCTTCGCCCGCTGGGCCGAATGCTCTGCGGTTGTCGGCTGCACGAGCAGCTTCGGCCAGCGTTTTGTTGGGCACATCCTGCCCGATCGCCACGCCGTAGTTGTAGTCATAGAGCAAGGCGGTCTTGTCGTCATATGCGCTTTCATACACATACTTGCTTTTCGCCGGGTCGTCTGCGACCACCGTGTCGCTGCGGCGCAGGACGCCGCCCACATAGTTGGAAACGGTATACACCGTCACGCCCACGCCGTTCAGCGGCAGGATGCGCTCCATGTAATAGTCGAAGCTTTGGACATGCGGATGCTTGCCGATGGGGTAAAGCGGGTCTGCGTAGGCGTTCAGGTCCACGCCCGTCGCGGCCTTCACCGCTTCGTAGGCCAGCATGGAGCAGTCCGTGCTGCAGGCCCAGGCGATCCGATTCGGGTCATACGCCACATCCGCGAGGGCTCGCTCGAAGGTGTTCCGGTGGTTGGTGTCATAGCCCACCCAGCCATTCAGGATGCTGTCTTCCATGAACTTTGCAAGGATTTCCCGCTGGGCTTCGTCGTTCAGACGGTACAGCTTGCCCCAGCGCACGGAATGCTGATAATACCCCACCGCGTCCAGCTCATGGGCGATCTGGTCGCCGGGGATGGGCGCGTCGTTGCTGCCGGTGTCCCTGCTCTCCGTGCCGGACGCCTGGGCCAGCATCCGCACGGTTTTGTCTGTGTTGCTGTAGATATATGCCATTTACGATCCCTCCAGTGCGGCGATCCGCTGGTCCAATGCGGTATAGTCCTGCGACGTGAGCAGACGAACCCAGGCGCCGAAGGTGACGGTCCCCGTGCCTGCGCTGTAAGCGCCGCTGCGAACAAACACCGCGGCAGAGCCGATGGGCGCCGCCAGCTGCCAGACGTTGTTGTTTGAAAAGCTCATGATCATGCCCCGCTGCCAGGTGGAAATGCCCTGACGGTATGGCGTGTTCGCCGTGTTCCCGTCGTATCGGGCAAAGCACACGGAGCCGGAGGCGATCACATCGTTTGCATCGTCCGCCAGGGCCAGCTTGAAGCCGCTTCCGTCCAGGAGGCCCTCCAGATCGCCTACGCGGCTTTCGATGTCGTCCGCACGGAGTTCGATGTTGCTGACCGTCTCTCGGGTGTTGTACGCCGTGCGGAGGACCGAGGTCATGCCCAGCAGCTTGCGCCGAAGGGCCTGCAGATAGGCGCCGTTTTTGTCGATCTGCTCCGCGCTGCTGTCCGCTGCGGCAATCGAGGCCGCGCCGATGTTGGCGCGGGCCCGGGCCTGCTGGGCATAGGTCAGGCTCTGCTCGGTTTGATACTGCACGGCAAAAAGGCCATCCAGGGCGTCGTCGGGATAGACCATCGCCACGTTGCCCTCGCCGTCGTCGGTCACGTCCCAGCCCAGGGTCTGCCCCGGGTCTCCCTTCAGAGAGTCGAGCCAGTCTTCCTCTGTGCCCTCAAAGCCCAGCTCCACCGCCAGGGCATAAGCGCTCTGGCCGGCGTCACCGGTCATGCCCTGATACACCAGATACCGGAGCTCCGCCAGAGTCGCAGCCACCACGGGCTGTTTCGTCTGGATCTCCACATGAATGATATCGTTCATTTAGATCTCCACCTCCGACAGTGCGTCCAGCACCTTGATGCGCTGCATGGTCTTCGTGCCCACCACGTCACCGCCGGCGAAGCCCACACGCACGTCAAAGGCGATGGTCTCGCCCTCGTCCAGCCGGAAGGTCTCCTCCTGGGTCACGGGCACGAGAAACAGGCTGTTTTCGCCGTCAAAGGTCACGTCCTCCGGATAGGTGCGGCGGATGCTTTCGCCCACCATGAACTCCACAGAGCTGATGGTGTCCAGGGTGCCGGAAGTGACGGTCTCACCGTCGATGGTGAGCTGTACGGGCAGGGCGCAGGCGTCGCCCTGCTTGAGGAAGTAGTTTGATCCTGCCATCAGCTTCCCTCCCCGTCACAGAAATACCAGCCGGACACATAGATCGAGCCGGAGTAGGCGCCGCTCAGGAAGATGCTGTGCTCCATATAGCCCTGGTTGGTCACGTCCCGGCAGGCCGCGTGGGCGGAGAGGCCGTAGGTGCTGCCAAAGACGCCGGCCGGCTGAAGGGCGTCCGTGGCAGCGCGGTAGGACGTATGCTGCAAAACCAGCGTCGCCGGCGCGGTGACGCTGGCGTCAATCTGGTAGGTATAGGCCATGATGCCCAGGGACCGGGAATAGCGAAACTCCCAGTTCATCAGCGTCAGGCCGGTGATGGTGGTGCCGTCGATGATCGTGACCACCTGGGGCTCCAGGGCTGCGGAGGGCAGCAGTTCCCAGCCGGCAGCGCCGCCGGGCGGGAACTTGGCGGCGGAGAGAGAACCGTCCGGCACCGTGCCCGAAACCAAAGCGGCAACGGCGTCACCCACCGTGCGGATGCTGCTTTCATCCGCGTTCAGGCGCGGCACCACATGGGTGTTGAGGAAGGCCGCCAGCTCGTCAAAGAGCGCCTGCATGTCCGCGCGGACCCGGGTCTCATCCGGCTCGTAGGTCGGAAAGTCCTCGGGGTTGGTCCAGCGCTTATGAAAAGAAAAAGACTCCATGTCTGCCTCCTTATGGTTGTCTGGCGCGGAAGGTATAGAAGATCTGCGCCGAGACCAGGGACAGATCCGCTCCCGCTTCGTTGTTGAAGAGCTTCACCCGGAGATGCCGGACGTTGTGATAGCCCGGTCTGCGCCGTGCCACATGGGCAAAGGCCTCACAGCCCAGGTCCCGGTAGGACAGATCCCGGGGCGACAGCTGCCACAGGGACCGGGAGACCAGGGGCGTGGGGTCCATGCGGCTGCCATAGTCGCAGGTATACTCGATCTGCGTGTTGGTATGACGGTCGCCCCGGGTGGTGAAGAGCATGCTCCGGACGTTCTTCAGCCGGTCATAGCTGCCGAAGTTCCGGGGCGGGAGCACATAGACCTTGTCGATGCCCAGGCCGAAGTCCGAGAAAACCCGCTGAAACTCCGCCACCGCGCCGGTTGGCGTCAGCTCCCACAGGCGCTGCAGATCCGCCACGAAGGCCGCGCCCTGGATGCCGGTGTGGGAAAACCAGCTGGGGTTCTGCCAGGTGCTCAGACTGTAGTTCCACTCATAGGCCTCGCCGTCATATCCGACGAGATACTTCGTGCCGGTGTCCGCGGACCAGACCCGCTCTGACTCGGCCGTTCGGACCAGGCTTCGCAGCCCCGCCTGACGCACGTCCCCGTCCACCTTCCGGCTGATGCGAAGGATGTTGTTCTCGTAAGCCGCAGAGCTGTCCCGCAGAAAGCACACCCCGTCCCGGCGGCTGCACCAGACCAGGTTGTTCTCGATGAGCTGGATGGTGCGGGGCAGATCGCAGCCGATCCCGGCGTTGATGGGCGTGTAGTCCAGGGTGATCTGGTCGCGGCCGTTCAGCTCCGCCGTGCCGAACACCGCCCGGCCCACGCTGTGCGGCTGGAAGATCACCAGCAGGTTCTGCTGCTTGCCGAAGCCCGTGATGGCCTCCGGCGCGTCTCCGGCCAGGTTATACTGGCTCATGGGAAAATAGGTGGGGTTCATACCCAGGCTGTCGTTGCCGCTCCAGAAATAGGCGTTGGGCTGCTTTTCGCAGCCGCCCAGCACCAGGCACAGATCCTGCGTGCCGCCGAACACCGTCATCTTCGTGCAGCTCATGACGCTCTGGAAGGCGTCATCGTTGCGCAGGCGGCAGAGGATTTCCACGTTATTGCTGCCCGGGGCCGGAGCGGTGTCCAGCTCCACAAAATCATGGTTCAGGGCCAGGATGTGCCAGCTCACGCCCTGGGTCAGCTCCCTGCCGTTGGCAGTGACCTTCACGGGCACGGCGCCGGACACCGGCAGCTTGAAGAGCGTGGTGTTGGCGGGCGTGCTGTAGCGCACCCGATGATAGCTGCTGAGACGGTTTTCCGGCTGATACAGGTCCCCCGCACCGGTGCCGGGGTCGGTGTTGATCTGCACCACGGGCACATAGGTCACCCCCGGATAGTCCACCAGCGGCCGGCAGGCAAAGACCGCAGCCGGCTTTTTCCCGCCGTTGTAGGCCAGCCGGTGGAAGCTGCCCCGGGTCTTGTAGAACAGATATTCGTCGTGGGCGTCCGCCGGGTCGCAGCCGCCTGTGAGGGCGAAGCTGCCTGCCACGTCCTGCAGGCCGCTGACCACGCAGCAGACCGTGCCCACCGGGCACTCGGCCTCCGGGTCAGATTCGATCTGCGCCTTCCAGGCATAGAGACTGTCACCGGCGTGGGCAATGATCCAGCCGTGCCACAGCCGCTCATAGCAGCAGCGCACGCCGCTGCGGCCCAGATCGCCCACCTGCACCTGACCCCGCCGGGCGCAGAGCACGCCATCGTGCCAGCTCAGGTTCCGAATCAGGGGACTTTCGCTGCCCTTGAGCTCGAAATCCAGATCGAAGGTGTTCATGCCGCCGGTCAGATGCTCGAAGGTGAGCACATACTCCGTTTTCGGGTCCGGCAGATCATTTAAGTTTACATAACTTCTGCCTCTTCCGGCCATTCCGTACTTAGACATCCAGCGCCCCCCAGTGGTAGGCGTCGGAGACGATGTTCCGGCGGGGCTGCGGCATCTGGTAGAGGCTCAGCAGCTGGCTCTGCCACTCGTTCATCAGCGACGCGTAGGCGAAGGCGTCCTCGTGGAGCAGCAGATGGGCCGCCACGTAGTACGGGATGACCCGGTGGGTCTCCGGGGCGTTGTCCAGAGCCAGATCGTCTGCCGGGAGCGTCTCGCCCTTGGAGATCTGCTCTGTGACCCGCTCCGGGCGGCGGTAATACTCCAGCCAGACCGAGCCGCCCTCGAACTCCGGCAGCAGGATGTGCCGCTCGTCCAGCTGCAGGTAGCGGGAGTCATAGCCGCTGGACTGGCCCCGCAGCACCAGAAGTCCGCCGGGAATCAGCTCCAGCAGGTCTTCCGGCAGGGTGAAGCGGGCCAGTCCCTCCTGGGCCTTGCCCCGCTCCGGCCGGAGCTGCTTCGCCGCCCGGATGCGCCGGGGCCCGGCAGCAATCAGCGCCTGGGCGTCGTCCACCAAATCCGGGATACGCAGCAGCAGGTCCGCATGGTTGTTATAGGTCTTCGGGATGGTCTCGCCGCCGAGGGAAAACTGCCCCATCAGCCGCAGCGCCGCATCCCGGACTTGACCGTAAGTCATGAGATTCCTCCTTTGCAGAGTGTGGAGTGTGGAGGCCGAATAAGGCTCGTAGGGGCGGGGCTTGCCCCGCCCGTGTGGAACGGACTGGGCTGTGTCATGTGGGAGGGGCAAGCCCCTCCCCTACACCCATTGATTTGGTGCACAACAAGATTCCACAACGGGCGATTCGTGAATCGCCCCTACAAGCTCCACACTCCAAAATGGCTTTAGCCGATGTTCAGCACACCGTCGCCCACGGCGATGGGCTTGTTGGCGCTGTCGGTCTCCACCACGCGGATGCGGGTGTGGCCGTCGGCGGGAGTGATGCTGGTCTCGGCCGCGGCGGTGAGGGCCGTCCAGGCAGAGGTGGTGATGGCGGTGCCGTAGGTCACGGCGGGCAGATCGCTGCCCTCGGCGCCGGTGGCATAGAAGCGCTTGGCACCCTCCATGGCCGTGAGGATCACCAGCTGGCTGTCACCCACATCGCCGGCGGCAGTGGTGAAGTCCAGACCCTTCAGCACGGGCTGGGCGCCGTGGTAGTAGACGCCGCTGCCCCGCTCATTGAGCACGAAGCAGTCATAGATCATGCGGCCCTCCACCAGCCAGCCGGAAACGCCGGGCGGGTTGGAATGGATCTTATAATCCTCCAGCTGCTTGGGCGCGGTGGCGGCCATGGGATGGGCCAGCAGGAAGGCAGCGCCCGCGGGCATGCGGGTGTTGGGCACCTTCACGATCTTGCAGCCGTCCACCTCGCCGATGACGCCCTTTTCCAGCATCTGCTGGCTGCGGTCGCCGTACTTCATGAAGGCCGGGTCCTGCTTGAGGAGGTTGGCGAAGCGATAGGTGCAGAAGCACACGCGGCCCTGGTCGGGGACGTTGGCGTTGCCCAGCTTCTCCATGCCCGCCAGGAACATCTCGTAGGCGTTGGCCTTGGTGATGGCGGTGGTGGCGTAATTGCCCCGGGCAGTGGCCTCGGCGGCGAGGGTCTTATAGACGTAGGAGTCGAACTCCGGCACCCAGACCTCGCGAATCTGGCGGGAAAGCGCCTTGCCGGCGTCCGAGGCCATTTCGCTCTGGAGCTTGTCGCCCTTGTCGATGATGAAGGTGAAGGCGCGGTCCTTCTTCACGGTCAGCTCCTGGACGCTGCGGGCCAGATCGTCCGGGGTGCCGTAACGGCTGGTGCCGCTGCGCTGGTAGTCCGTGAGCGGGACCACGGGGATGGAATAGACGTTCACGGTCTTGACGCCGGTGAACGAATAGTCGTTGTTGAGGGCCAGCATGGCCTGAGACTCTTTGCTGAACCGCTCGTCGATGGTTTTGCTGTACTTCTGGGCGAGATTTCTTCCG
>CAMHRJ010000108.1 GCA_946187475.1 uncultured Clostridia bacterium
AGCGGCCTCATCGGCGAGGATCCCCGGGGCATCCCCAACAACCTCATGCCCTTCATCTCCCAGACGGCCATCGGCCGCCGGGAGCGCCTGAGCATCTTCGGCAACGACTATGACACCCCCGACGGCACCTGCATCCGGGACTACATCCACGTGGTGGACCTGGCCAAGGGCCATGTGGCGGCCATCGCCTACATGAATGCCCACACCGGCGAGAGCGTCTTCAACCTGGGCACCGGCAAGGGCAGCAGCGTGCTGGAGATGGTGCGCGCCTTCGAGACGGCGAACCACCTGGTGGTGCCCTTTGTCTTCGCCGACCGCCGCGCCGGCGATCTGCCCGTCTGCTACGCCTGCCCGGACAAGAGCGCGGAGCTCCTGCACTGGAAGGCCCTTTACAACATCGAAGACATGTGCCGTGACACCTGGAACTGGCAGACCAAGAACCCCACCGGCTACGCGAAAGCGTAAACCCTCTTGTAACTTTCAGCATTTTCCGATATAATGCTGTCAAATACCCCCAAAAATTGGAGAATACAGGGAGGCAACTCATGACGGACTATCAGAGACTCATTGACACCCAGCTGTTTTTGCTGGACATGGACGGCACGCTCTATCTGGGCGATGACGTGTTCCCCTGCGCGGTGGACTTCATCCACTCCATCGCCGAGACCGGACGCAAGTATATCTACCTCACCAACAACTCCTCCCGCGCCGGCGTGGACTACATCACCCGCCTTCGGAAGCTGGGCTTCCCCTGCGAGGCAGAGAACGTCTTCACCTCCGGCATGGCCACGGGCGAATTCCTGAACCAGCAGTACCCCGGCGCGAAGGTCTACCTGGCCGGCACCAAGGCGTTCTACCGGGAGCTGAAGAGCTACGGCATCGACCTGGTGAACGACGAAAACGGCCACACCGACGTCTTTGACGTGGACGTGGTGGTCCAGGGCTTCGACACCGAGCTGGTCTACGAGAAGCTGGACAAGGCCGTCCACTTCCTGCGCCGCGGCGCCAAGTTCATTGCCGCCAACCCCGACTGGGTCTGCCCCATGGCCGCCGGCGAGGTGCTTCCCGACTGCGGCAGCATCTGCGCGCTGCTGACCGCCTCCACCGGCGTGGAGCCGGAGTACATCGGCAAGCCCAACCGGAACATGATCGACGTGGTCTCCAAGATGACCGGCATTCCCAACGAGAACATCTGCGCCGTGGGCGACCGGCTCTACACCGACATCGCCGTGGCGAAGAACGCCGGCAGCGTCTCCGTCTGCGTCCTCTCCGGCGAGAGCAGTGAGGCCGACATCGAGGCCAGCGACGTGAAGCCCGATTACGTCCTGCAGGACGTGGGCGAGATCGCCAAGATTCTCCGCGCCGCACAGAAATAAGCACATCCAATACGACAGCCCGCTGCGAAAACCGCAGCGGGCTTTTGTCGGGATTTCGGTAAGTTTGAATTTATCGGTGGATGGATTACCGCCGCACCTCAATCGTGCTCGTAGGGGCGGGGCTTGCCCCGCCCGTGTACACAGGCATTTGTCTGGCGGGAGGGGCAAGCCCCTCCCCTACAAATTCTATTTCAGTGCGACCGTTAAACTCCCATTTTCTCTGTCACCCTGCCCGTAACTGCACCATCGGCGCAGTTTTTGTCCGATAAAATCGAAACTTTCGTTGACAGGGCAATGGTGCTCGATTATAATAAAATCAGAACTGCACGGAACGGAGGGACGCACATGTCAAATTACATCATCACCATCGGTCGTGAGCACGGCAGCGGCGGACGCTATCTGGGCGAGGAATTGAGCCGGGAGCTTGGCATCAAATGCTATGACTCGGAGCTGATTTCCGAGGTGGCCCAGCGCAGCGGCTTCGCGGAGAAGTTCATCGAAAGCCATGAGGAGCACCGTCCCGGAAGCTTCCTGTATTCCCTGGTCACCGGCGGCGCGGCCATTGCCGGAGATCAGCCGGTCTCCGTTCAGATCTACCAGGCTCAGTCGGAGGCCATCCGCGCCATCGCTGAGCGGGAGAGCGCCGTGATCATCGGTCGCTGCTCCAACTACGTCCTCCGAGAGGAGAATGTGGTGAAGGTGAATCTCTTCGTCCACGCCCCCATGTTCGCCCGGGTGGCCCGGGTCAGCGAGCGGGACAACATGGACGCCGCCACCGCCGAAAAGGCCATCCGCCTCAAGGACAAGGAGCGCCAGGCCTACTATAACTTCTTCACCGGCGAGCGCTGGGGCGACGCCAAGGACTATGATCTCAGCATCGACACCTCCAAGCTGGGCATTCCCGGCACGGTGGAGCTGGTAAAAGCCTATCTGCGCCTGCGCGGCATCGTGTGAAATGCAAGTCATACAGCAACGCTCCGGCAAAAGCCGGAGCGTTGTTTTCGTTTGCGGGATATGGTATACTGCTCTCGTGAACTCGAATCAGGAGGCTGTTTCATGGAAACAACCAATCAAAATAAACGCAGGCTGGTGCTGGGCGTGCTGGCCCATGTGGACGCGGGGAAAACCACCCTGTCCGAGGCCATGCTCTATCGCTCCGGTGCCGTGCGGGACCTGGGCCGGGTGGACCACGGCGACGCCCATCTGGACCCCCACGCGCTGGAGCGGCAGCGGGGCATCACCATCTTCTCCCACATGGCGCGGCTGGGCCTGCCCGGCTGCGACGTGACGCTGCTGGACACCCCGGGCCACGTGGATTTCTCCGCCGCCATGGAGCGCACGCTCCAGGTGCTGGACGCGGCGGTGCTGGTGATCAGCGCCCCGGACGGCGTTCAGGCCCACACGGAGACCCTCTGGCGGCTGCTGAAGCGCTACCGGGTGCCGGCCTTTGTGTTCGTGACGAAAATGGACCTGGCCCAGCGGGGAAAGGATGAGATCCTCTCCGAGCTCCAGACGCTGGACCCGGGGCTGACGGACTTCACCGCCGAACCCGACGCCCTCTGGGAAGCGGCGGCCATGACCGACGAAGCCGCGCTGGAGCAGTTTGCCGCCGACGGGTGTCTGACGGACGAGACCCTGCGGGCGCTGATTCAGCGGCGGAAGGTCTTCCCCTGCTGGTTCGGCTCGGGCCTGAAGCTGGAGGGCGTGGACGAATTTCTCACGGGGCTGGACCGCTTCGCACCCCGGCCGGAATATCCGCCGGAGTTCGGCGCCCAGGTCTACCAGATCATCCACGACGAGCAAAACGTGCGCCTCACCTGCATGAAGCTCACCGGCGGCAGACTCCGGGTCCGGGACGCCATCTCCTACACTCTGCCCGACGGCGAAACCATCACCGAAAAGGCCGCCGCCATCCGGCTTTACTCCGGCGCGAAGTTCGAGACCGCCGCCGAGGTCCCGGCGGGCAGCATCGTCGCCATCCAGGGTCTGACGAAGACCTACCCCGGCCAGAGCATCGGCCAGGGCGGCAGCGCCCTGCAGCCGGTGCTGGAACCCACCATGGACTACCGCATCCTGCCCCCGCCGGGCATGGACGCCCGGACGCTGCTGCCGAAGCTGCGGCAGCTGGAGGAGGAAGACCCCCAGCTGCGGCTGCGCTGGGACGAGCATCTGCGGGAGATTCGGGTGCAGCTCATGGGCGCGGTGCAGATCGAGGTGCTCCAGGCTCTGGTGCAGGAGCGGTTCGACGCCGACGTCCGGGTGGACGCCGGTCGCATCCTTTATCAGGAGACCATCACCAATACCGTGGAGGGCGTGGGCCACTTTGAACCTCTTCGCCATTACGCAGAGGTGCACGTGGTGCTGGAGCCCGGCGAGCGGGGCAGCGGTCTCACCTTCGCCACCACCTGCAGCGAGGACGCATTGGACCGGAACTGGCAGCGGCTGATCTTGGGCATGCTGGCGGCGAAGCACCACCGGGGCGTGCTCACAGGCGCGCCGCTGACAGACGTGAAGATCACGCTGATCGCCGGCAGGGCCCATCCCAAGCACACCGAGGGCGGCGACTTTCTGCAGGCGGCCTCCCGGGCCGTGCGGCAGGGACTCATGCAGGCGGAAAGCGTGCTGCTGGAGCCCCAATACGCCTTCCGGCTGGCGGTCCCGCCCGAGCAGATCGGCCGGGCCATCAGCGACATCCGGGCGAAAAACGGGAAGTTCTCCGGCCCGGAGCCCGAGGGCGACATGAGCGTCATCACCGGCACGGCGCCGGTGTCCCAGCTCCGGGACTACACCGCCGAAGTGGCGGCCTACACCCGGGGCCGCGGCAGGCTCACGCTGCTGCCCGGGGGCTATGACCTCTGCCACGATCAGGCGGCGGTGCTCTCCGCCTCGGACTACGACCCGGAGCGGGACACGGAGAATCCCGCCGACTCCGTCTTCTGCGCCCACGGCGCGGGCACGGTGATTCCCTGGAATCAGGTGCGGGATTACATGCACATCGACACCGGCTTCGGCCGGGAAAAGGAACCCCCTCCCCCGGCGCCGAGAATGTTCCGGCGGAATCTCGATCTGGACGACCGGGTGCTGGAGGAGATCATGCAGCGGGAGTTCGGCCCCATCCGGCGGAAGGAATACCGGGCGCCGGTGGTGAACGCCGCCCAGGACCCGGCGGAGCTGTTTCACCGGGGCAGGCAGCGCATCATCGTGGACGGCTACAACGTGATCTTCGCTTGGGACGAGCTGAAACCCCTGGCCCGGGACGATCTGGACCTGGCACGGCAGCGGCTGCTGGACGTGCTGAGCAACTACGCGGGATTTCTCCAGTGCGAGCTGGTGCTGGTCTTTGACGGCTACCGCGTGGCCAACAACCGGGGCGAAAAATCCGACTATCACAACATCCACGTGGTCTACACCAAGGAGCACGAGACCGCCGACGCCTACATTGAGCGTCTGGCCAACGACATCGGCAAGAACGAGCGCGTCCGCGTGGTCACCTCCGACAGTCTCATCCAGCTCTCCGCCCTGCGTTCCGGCGTGCTGCGCACCTCCGCCCGGGAGTTCCGCAATGAGGTCCGCCAGACCGAGGAACGCATCGAGCAGGCCATCCGGGATTTGAACAAATGAGAAACAGCAGCACCTGTTCAGGTGCTGCTGTTTTATGGGTATTTGCGGAATTGATCGGTTCAATGTCAGCGAACTTGCGAGGGTGTGCGATTTGAGCCGAACGACAACATACAAATACATTGGGCTATTGGAAGGAAGCACCGTAATCCGCAGTTGACTAAGGTGCTGTTTGTGTGCTAAAATCGCAAATAATGTGAATGTTAATTCTCGTTGCTTGAGGCAACGGTTTTATTCTTGTATGCTGTTGTCTGAACACAGCAGAAAGGAGATTCACATATGCTTAGTTCTAACCTTCGTAAATATCGCAAAGAAAAGGGATTGACGCAAGAGCAGCTTGCGACAAAAATAAATGTTGTAAGGCAAACTGTGTCCAAGTGGGAGTCAGGTTTGTCAGCACCTGATGCGGAAACACTCATAAAAATCTCTGACGTATTGGAAACTCCCGTTCAAGTCTTAATCGGTGAAAGCATCGACACCTCTGATAGCCAAAATGATGTGGAAGTTATCGCAGAAAAATTGACTGAAATCAACGAGCAATTAGCGAAATCATCTGATAAGAGAAGAAAAGTTATACGGACTGTTTCATATATCAGTCTTGCTCTTGTTCTGCTGGCTCTAATATGGAGCGTCGTTTCTGCTCTACACCTCTACAGTTTGGTGATGGCAAATGACCCAAGCACTCACGCGATTGGCGGAGCGAATGAACCCACAGGAATCTTCGTGACCTCACAAGTCAGCCCCGTTACAATTATCGTTATGATTATTGTTTTGGTCGGTTCTATTATCGGTTTGAGCATCTCACGAAAAAACTAAACTAATCAAAAATGATGGAGAGACCTGCGAAGTCTCTCCATTTTTGTTTATAGATGTTCGCAAATGTTCAAAGATGTTCCTACATATTCAGTAAAACACTACGCTGTTTTGAAATCTTAATAATATCACCATCACGGAGACTATTTAGATATGTCTGCGTGATTTGAATATTTTCGTGTCCCAACAGCCGAGAAATCGTGTATAAATCGGTTCCCATCTTCACTTGCTGTTGTGCGTAAAAATGACGTCAGGTGTGAGGCGAGACCCGGTCTCAGTTATCATACAAAAAACCTCCTGCTGCATCTCGCAGCAGGAGGTTGATCAAATTCAATCTTTACTCGTCCTCTTCCCAGTTGTTCCACACATTCTGGACATCGTCATTATCTTCGAACATGTCCAGCATCTTGCGGAGGTTCTTCACGTCGTCCTCGCCGGTGACGGAGACGGTGTTCTGGGGAACCATCTCCACCTGGGCGGAGAGCAGCTCGTACTTGGCGTTGGTGAGATACTCGGCCACGGCGGCGACGGCGTCGGGATCGGTATAGATCGTGAAAACGCCTTCCTCGGTGACCATATCGTCGGCGCCGGCCTCCAGGGCGGCCTCCAGAACGGTATCCTCCTCCAGGTCGCCGTCCTCGTTGTTCACGACGATGACGCCCTTCTTGTCAAAGCTCCAGGACACGCAGCCCGTGGCGCCCATGTTTCCGCCGTACTTGTCGAAGTAGTGGCGCACCTCGGAGGCGGTGCGGTTGCGGTTGTCGGTCATGGTCTCCACGATGATGGCCACGCCGCAGGGGCCATAGCCTTCGTAGGTGATGGACTCGTAGTTGTCGGTGTTGCCGCTGCCCAGCGCCTTTTCGATGGTGCGCTTGATGTTGTCGTTGGGCATGTTGACCGCCTTGGCCTTGGCGATGACGGTGGCGAGACGGGAATTGTTCGCCGGGTCGCCGCTGCCGCCTTCCTTGACGGCGACGATCATCTCGCGGGCGATCTTGGTGAACGCCTGGGCGCGCTTGGCGTCCTGCGCGCCTTTCGTCTTCTGTATGTTATGCCATTTGGAATGTCCGGACATGGGGTTCCAACTCCTCTAATAAAAATTCGCGCATATATTTTAGCACATTCCGCCATTCGTGGCAAGTGGTACGACGAATTTTTCAGAGGCAGCTCAAAGGTTTACATAATTTTTAGGCAGAGTTCAAATTGAAATTTGTAGGGGAGATGGATTTACGCAAAATCTAAAATAGGATGTCATTGCGAGCCAGTGACCGACGTCACTGGCGTGGCAATCCGTTCCTTGCAGTGCTGACTAATTATTTTCGCATGATTCAGGCGAATTCGTTCACTACCAACGGATTGCGAATTTCTACTCCGCCGCCGGGGGATGCGGATTGCCACACCGTCGTGCGCGACGGTTCGCAAT
>CAMHRJ010000109.1 GCA_946187475.1 uncultured Clostridia bacterium
CACGTTTTCCTCGTCCTCCAGCACCAGCGCCGCCTTGCCGCCGCCGAAGAGCTCCAGGAAGGTCTTGCGGAATTCCTGGTCGATGGCGGTAAACTCCCGGCGGAAGATAATCTCCATCTCGCCGGTGATGTCGGAGATGATGCCCGTCAGCTCCCGCTTGGCCTTGAGGATGTCGTCCCGCTGGTCCGTAAGGAAGGTGTAGCGGGTGTTCACCCGGTCAAATTCGTCGATGGCGCCCAGATTGGGCGTGCCCAGCGCGCCGATGCCCCGGCGCAGCTCCGCCATGCGGCGGTTGGCCTTGTGCATGCTCTCGATGGGCTGGCGCTGCTTCTGGGCGGCGGAATAGCTGAGCTCGTAGTTGTCCCAGAGCTTGTCCAGAATCTGCTTTTCCTCCATGTCGGCGGCCAGCTTCTTCTGCTCGAACTTGGCAACCAGACCCTGCATGTCCAGCAGGGCGCGGTTCTGCTCCTGAGCCTGCTTGTCGGCTCGGCTGCGCTCACCCTCCAGCTCCATGCGCTTGGAGGTGGCGGCGGTGAGCAGCTCTTTGCGCTGGCGTACCCGCTCCTGGGCGGCGTTGAGCTCCGCCTCCTTGGCCTTGTGCTGCGCCCGGAGGGTCTCGCCGCCGGTCTCGGCCTCGGTGATCTGGCGCAGCCGGGATTCCCGGTCCTCGCTGAGTTCCCGGAACAGGCCGTGAATTTGATCCATGGTGCGGCGGATGGTCTCCCGCTCCGCGTCCAGAGAGGCGGAGTCTGCCCGGCGCTGGGCCAGGGCGGCGGCCAGCTTCTGCCGGTCGGCGTCCACCTGCTCGCGGCCCTGGGTCTGGCTCTCCTTTTCGGCCCGGACGGCCTCCAGAGCCTGCTCCAGCTCCCTGACCTTGCCGCGGACGGCGTCGATGCGGTTCTGATTTTCCTTCTGCTCGGCCCGAATGCCCTCCAGCGAGCGGTTCCGGTCCGCCATAGCGGCGCGGGCAGCGTCGATCATCAGCGCCACCTGCGCCTGTTCCCGCTCCGTGAGATGCACCGCGTCCTGAGCCTGCTCGGTCTGATGCCGGGCAGTCTCCAGCAGGGTCTGGGCAGTCTCCAGGGCGGTTTCCGCCTCGGCGGTCTCCTGCTCCCTGCGCTTCTGCTCCTCGGCGAGCTTGACGCGGGTCTCCTTCAGGCGCTCCAGCTCGTTTGCCCGGGAGAGGATGCCGCTGCCCCGGGCGGCGCTGCCGCCGGTGAGGGAGCCGCCGGCGTTGACCACCTGGCCGTCCAGAGTGACCACCCGGACGCGGTTTCCGGTCTTGCGGGCGATGGCAATGGCCCGCTGGAGGTTTTCCGCCACCAGCGTGCGGCCCAGAAGATTCTTGAGAATGCCCGTATACCGGGCGTCGCAGGCGGCCAAGTCGCTGGCCACGCCGATGTAGCCCGGCTCGCCGGCGGGGATCTCCCGCAGGTCGTAGGGCTTGATGGTATCCAGCGGCAGGAAGGTGGCGCGGCCGCCGTCCTTGCGCTTTAACAGTTCAATGGCCTCGGCGCCGCTTTTCTGGGTGTCCACCACAATGTGCTGGGCGGAAGCGCCCAGGGCAGTCTCGATGGCGAGGGCATAGCGGTCTTCAGCCTTGATGAGATTCGCCACCGGGCCGTGGATGCCCCGGAGGGCGCCCCGCTCCCGCTCGCGCATGACGGTTTTGACGGCCTTGGAATAGCCCTCGTATCCCCGCTCCAGATCCTGCAGCAGGGCGAAGCGGGATTCCGCAGAGCGCAGGTCGGAGGTGAGCTGGGCCAGCTTCTGCTGCATGTAGCGCAGGGCGCTGTCGGCCTCGGCGGCCTGATTGGCCCGGCTGCGCTGCTCTTCCCTTCTCTGGTCCAGACGCGCCTTTGCCTTTTCGGCGGCGGCGTCCTTCTCCTTCTGCTCTTCCTCCAGAGCCAGCAGCTGTTCGCTGGTCTCGGCGCCGGCGGTCTGGATGGCGTTCTCCCGATCCAGCAGGGCCTGGCTCATGTCCGCCAGCATGGTGATCTCCGTGCGGCTCTCGGCCAGGGCGGAGGCAGTTTCGTTCTCTCGCTGCAGCAGGGCGGCAAAAGCCTTGTCCGCCGCACCCGCGTCCTCTGCGTTGGCGGCGAGCTCGGCTTCGATCTGCTCGATCGCGGCGGCGATGGCCTGCTGCTCGGCGGCGATGGCCTCCAGACGGGCGTTGCTCTCGGCGATCTGCTCGTTCAGGGCCTTCACCCGGTCGGCCTGCTCGGAGGCCTCGATACGCATGCGGGCGATGCTCTCGGCGTTGGTCTGCAGATTCGTGCGCAGCACGGCGAGGTCTGCCTCTGCCGCGGCGGCTTCCCGCTCGGCGTCAGAGATCTGGGCCCGGAGGGTCTCTGCCTCCACATCCTGCCGGCGGATGGCCTCGGCATAGTGCTCGGCGCTGCTGTAAAGCCGCTCCAGCTCCTTCTGGGCGCCTGCCAGGTTTTCCGCCGCGGCCTCATAGTCCCGGCGGACGGTCTCGCTCTGGTCCCGGAGACGGTCCAGGGTCTCCATCCAGGCGGAGACCTCCAGCTCCTTGAGCTCGCTGCGCAGCTCCAGATACTTTCTGGCGGCAGCGGCCTGGCTGCGCAGAGGCTCGATCTGGAGTTCCAGCTCGTCCACCTTGTCGTTGATGCGCAGGAGGTTTTCCTCCGTGCGGGCCAGCTTGCGCTCGCTCTCCTCCTTCCGATAGCGGAAGCGGGAGATGCCGGCGGCCTCCTCGAAAATCTCCCGGCGCTCGCCGGACTTGCCGGAGACGATCTCCGCGATGCGGCCCTGGCCGATGATGGAGTAGCCGTCCCGGCCGAGGCCCGTGTCCATGAGCAGCTCGTTGATGTCCCGCAGGCGGCAGGCCTCGCGGTTGATGTAATACTCACTCTCGCCGCTGCGGTAGTACCGGCGGGTGATGGTGACCTCGTCCTGCTCCAGGGGGAAGAGATTGGCGGTGTTGTCCAGCACCAGCGAGACCTGGGCAAAGCCCAGCTTGCCGCGCTTTTCCGTGCCGCCGAAGATCACGTCCTCCATCTTGCCGCCGCGGAGGGTGCGGGTGCGCTGTTCGCCCATGACCCACAGAATCGCGTCGGACAGATTGGACTTGCCCGAGCCGTTGGGACCCACGATGGCGGTGATGTCCCGCTCGAAGGTCAGGCGCGTCTTTTCGGGGAAGCTTTTGAATCCTTGAATTTCCAGTGCTTTTAAGTACAAAATGATCCCTCAAATGTCATTTTTTCACATAACAATACAAAGTGCATTATATCGCAAAACCCTATGAAATGCAACAATTTCATGGGTGTACACGGCTTTTTCGGGGTGATGTACAAAAAACCGCACACAAAGGCATGTACCTTTGTGTGCGGTTTGCGTTTTTTCCTTGTTTTTCAGCCTTTACAGGGCGCTTTTCAGCAGGTCGCCCAGCCGGGCGATGCCATCTTCGATGCGTTCTGGGGTGTTGGCGCCGAAGCTCAGGCGCATGCAGTTTTTGCCTCTGCCGTCCCGCTCCACGAAGAAGCCCTCGCCGGCCACATAGGCCACGTGGTTCTCCACCGCCTTGGGCAGCAGCGCCGTGGTGTCGATGCCCATGGGCAGCTCCGCCCAGGTGAAGAGGCCGCCGTCGGGCAGGGTGTGCTTCGTGCCTTCCGGGAAGCAGCGGTCGATGGCAGCCAGCATGGTGTCCCGACGCTGGCGGTAGATGCCGCAGATGCGCGCGTGATGTTCCGGGAAATAGCCGCCGTTGAAGAACTCCGCGCAGAGCAGCTGGGGCAGCATGGCGGTGTGGGAGTTGGTGGCGCTTTTG
The DNA here is from genome assembly GCA_946187475.1 of uncultured Clostridia bacterium. Classification (GTDB taxonomy): domain Bacteria; phylum Bacillota; class Clostridia; order Oscillospirales; family Oscillospiraceae; genus CAG-103. The sequence goes on from CAMHRJ010000109.1 coordinate 3,791, forward strand.
ACGTGGGTCAGCTTTTCGATCACGTCCGGGCTTGCCAGCACGTAGCCCAGGCGGCTGCCCGGGGAAAAGATCTTGGAAAAGCTGTTGGCCAGGATCACATGGTCCGTCTGGTCAAAGACCTTGATGGGCGGCAGGTCCTCCCCGCTGTAGCGGATGTCCCGATAGGGGTCGTCCTCCAGCACCAGCACGTCGTATTCCTCAGCGAGCTGGGCCACGCGCTCACGTTTTTCCCGGCTCAGGGTGCGCCCGCTGGGGTTCTGGAAGGTGGGGATCGTGTAGATCATCTTGGGATGGTGCTCCCGGATGGCGGCCTCCAGGGCCTCCATGTTCAGGCCGTCGTCATCGGTCTGGACGGCGACGCATTTGGCCTGCACCATGTCGAAGATCTCCACGGTGTGCACGAAGGTGGGCGACTCCACCAGAATCACGTCGCCGGGGTTGATGAAGGCCTGGCAGGTGAGATAGATACCCTCCAGACCGCCGGAGACGATGAGGATATTGGCGGGATCGCATTCCACGCCCTTGGGGCGCAGAAGCTGCTCCGCTACCGCCCGGCGCAGATCCGCGACGCCGGGCACCGGGCCGTACTGCAGTGCTTCCACTCCGCGTCCGCCGGGGGCGAAGATCTTCTGGCAGAGCTGGCCCATCAGCTCTGTGGGCAGGGCCTCGGCCGCGGGAGCGCCGCCGCCGAAGGAGATGATGCTGGGGTCCGTCATGGACTTGAACAGTCCGCCTACGATTGCGGCCGTCTCCGCCATGGATTCAATGCGGGTTGCATAGGGAATCATAGCGTGTCTCCTCTCATCTTCTGGATTATCTTCTGTAACGTCCGTAACGCATGGAGGCGGCGGCGATCTTCTCCGCCAGAGCCTCGTTCAGGGTGCCCGGCAGCAGGCGCCAGTTCCAGTTGCCGCCCACGGAGCCGGGGGTGTTGATGCGGGCCTCCCCGCCCAGGCCCAGATAGTCCTGGAGCTGGGCCACAAAGAGCACCGCCACGCTGCTGAGACCGCCCCGGAGGATGCCCCAGTGGTAGCCCTCAGCGTCGTTCAGGCCCAGGTAGTCCCGGGCATAGGCCAGGTCCTCCGGGTCCGTCTCCGAAAGCCAGCCGCCCAGGGTGTTGTTGTCGTGGGTGCCGGCGTAGCAGATGCAGTTGACCGGATAGTTGTGGGGCAGATAGTCGCTTGGCTCCCGGTGGTCAAAGGCGAACTCCAGCACCTTCATGCCCGGCAGGCCGCTCTCGTCCAGCAGGGCGCGCAGCTCCGGGGTGATGTAGCCCAGGTCTTCGGCGATGAACTGCAGATCCGAGAACCAGGCGGTGAGCCTGCCCACCAGATCCATGCCTGGGCCCTTGACCCACTTGCCGTTTTTGGCGGTGGTCTCCCCGTAGGGCACGGACCAGTAGGCCTCGAAGCCCCGGAAGTGGTCGATGCGCAGCACGTCATAGCGGGCGGCGGCGCCCTCTACCCGGCGGATCCACCAGCCGTAGCCGTCCCGGCGCTGGGCGTCCCAGTCATAGAGAGGCGTGCCCCAGAGCTGGCCGTCCTCGGTGAAGGCGTCGGGCGGCACGCCGGAGACCGCCGTGGGTACGTTCTGGTCATCCAGCTGGAAGAACTCCGGCTCGGCCCAGACGTCGGCGGAGTCCAGAGCCACGTAGATGGGCAGGTCGCCGATGATGCCGATGCCCTTGCTTTTGGCGTAGGCGTGGAGCTGCTCCCATTGGGCAAAGAACAGGTACTGGGTGTAGGCGTAGTAGTCCACGTCTCCCCTGCACTGCTCGGTATAGCGCTGCACGGCCTCGGGCCGGCGGAGACGGATGTCCAGAGGCCATTCCATCCAGGGCATGCCGTCGAAGTGGTCCCGCAGGGCCATGAACAGGGCGTAGGGCTCCAGCCAGCGGGCATTGACCCGGCGGAAGGACTCGAAGTTGCTGGTGTCCCGGCTGAGGCCCCGCTCCGCCGCCTTGCGCAGGAGCGGCAGGCGGTTTTCGAACTGCTTTTCGTAGTTGACCTTCTGGCCGCTCTCGCCCCAGTCGATGTCCGAAAGCTCCGAAGCTTCCAGAAGTCCCGCCTCCACCAGCAGGTCCAGATCGATGAAATAGGGGTTCCCGGCGAAGGTGGAGAAGCCGGAATAGGGTGAGTCGCCGTAGCCGGTGGGGCCCACGGGCAGGATCTGCCACCAGCTCTGGCCGGCATCCGCGAGAAAGTCGACGAAATCATAGGCGGCCTTCCCCATGGCGCCCACGCCGTAGGGCGAGGGCAGGGAGAAAATCGGCAGGAGAATGCCGCTGCTGCGGTGTAGTTTCATGAGATGGTTTATCCTTTCACGGCGCCGGCTGCGACGCCCTTGATGATGTGCTTCTGGCAGAGCAAATAAAATACGATGACCGGGATGATGCTCAGGAGGATCAGGGCCATGGTGGCGCCCAGATCCACGGTGCCGTAGCTGCCCTTGAGGTACTGGATGTGGATGGGGATGGTCATATACTGGGTGCGGTCCAGCACCAGATACGGCAGCAGGTAGTCAGTCCAGACCCACATGATCTCCAGGATGCCCACGGAGATCATGGTGGGCTTCAGCATGGGGAACACCACGCTGAAGAAGGTGCGCAGGGGTCCGCAGCCGTCGATGGCGGCAGCCTCTTCGATCTCCAGCGGGATGGATTTCACGAAGCCCACGAACATGAAGATCGCAAGGCCGGCGCCGAATCCCAGATAGACGATGGGGATCGTCCAGGGGGTGTTCAGCTGGAGCTTGTCGGCGGTCTTGGACAGGGTGAACATGACCATCTGGAAGGGTACCACCATGGAGAATACGCAGAGATAGTACACCAGACGGCAGAACTTGGAGTCCACACGGGCGATGTACCAGGCGGCCATGGAGGTGAAGATCAGAATCAGCGCCGTGGACACCACCGTGATGGACAGAGAGTACAGCGCGCTCTTCCAGAAGGGGTAGTTGCCGAAGGTCATGCCCTTGATGAAGTTCGTAAAGCCGGCCCACATCTCTCCCAGGGGGAGGGCGAAGGTTTCGGTCTTGACGAAGGTGTTGTACTTAAAGGAGTTGATGACCACCGTGAGCACCGGCAGCACATAGATGATGCAGACCACAGTCAGCACGATGGACAAAATCGCCTTGCGTCTGCGCTCGGCAGCAAGAGAGCCTTTCATTACTGCTGCACCTCCTTTTTGCGGGTGAAGGCAAGCTGGGCCAGACCCAGTCCCGCCACGAGGATGAAGAAGATCACGGCCTTGGCCTGGGCTACGCCCTTGGAGGCCGCGTTGGTGCTGTAGAAGGTATTATAAATGTTCAGCGCCAGCATCTCCGTGGTCTTGATGGTGGAGCCGTCCGGCTGGATGATGAAGGGCTGGCCGCCGGTGAGGGCCAGGTTCTGGTCGAAGAGCTTGAAGCCGTTGGTCAGGCTCAGGAAGGTGCAGATGG
>CAMHRJ010000110.1 GCA_946187475.1 uncultured Clostridia bacterium
TCCTTGATGATGTCCAGATAGAAGCTGGACAGCTCCACCACGCAGAAGTCGTTGACCGCGTGGCTGATCACGTGGAATTCGTAGTCCTGATAAGCCGCTTCGCACTTCTCGATCAGGGCGTTGAGCTTGGTCACGGCCCAGCGGTCCAGCTCCAGCATATCCTCCGGAGCCACCATGTCGGTGTTGGGGTCGAAGCCGTTCAGGTTGCCCAGGCAGTAGCGGGCGGTATTGCGGAACTTCAGGTAGTTCTGGCTCAGCTGCTTGAAGATGTCCTTGGAGCAGCGCACGTCCACATGGTAGTCCGCGCTGCCGGCCCAGAGGCGCAGCATGTCAGCGCCGAACTCCTGGATGATCTCGTCGGGGTCCATGCCGTTGCCCAGAGACTTGTGCATGGCCTTGCCCTCGCCGTCCACGGTCCAGCCGTGGGTGAGGCATTCCTCATAGGGCGCACCCTGGTTCAAGGCGCCCACGGCCACCAGCAGAGAGCTCTGGAACCAGCCGCGATACTGGTCGCCGCCCTCGATGTACATGGTGGCGGGCCAGAAGCCCTGGTCGCGCTTCATGGCAGCGTAGTGGGTGGAGCCGGAGTCGAACCAGCCGTCCAGGGTGTCGGTCTCCTGGACGAAGTGCTTGCCGCCGCAGTGGGGGCAGGTGAAGCCTTCGGGCAGGATGTCCGCCGCCTCGCGGTCGAACCAGGCGTTGGAGCCTTCCTTCTCGAAGAGCTGGGCCACGGCCTCGGTGGTCTCGTCGGTGCAGACGGGCTTGCCGCAGTCCTTGCAGTAGAACACGGGGATGGGCAGACCCCAGCGGCGCTGACGGCTGATGCACCAGTCGGCGCGCTCACGGATCATGGCGCCCATGCGCTCCTTGCCCCAGGCGGGCAGCCAGCGGACGTTCTCGCAGGCCTCGACAGCCTCTTCCTTGAAGCTGTCCACGGAGCAGAACCACTGGGGCGTAGCACGGAAGAGGATGGGCTGCTTGCAGCGCCAGCAGTGGGGATAGGCGTGGACCACGTCCTGAGTGGCAAAGAGGGTGCCGTTTTCCTTCATATCCGCCAGGATGACGGGGTTGGATTCGTCCACGGTCATGCCGGCGTACTTGCCGGCGTACTCGGTGTGGCGGCCCTGATCGTCCACGGGGACGACCATGTCCAGCTTATAACGCATGCCGCAGAGATAGTCCACCATGCCAAAGCCGGGGGCGGTGTGCACCAGGCCGGTGCCGTCCTCGACGGTGACCTCGTCGTCCAGCATCAGCAGGCTGGTCTTGTCCATGAAGGGGTGCTTGGCCAGCATGTATTCCAGATCGGTGCCCACGCAGGTGTGCACGACGGAATAGTTTTCCACGCCGCCCAGCTGCATCAGGCGGTCGATCAGCTCGGTGGCGACGATGAGGATCTCATCGCCGGTGTCCACGAAGGAATAATCCACGGAGGGACCCACCATGATGCCCAGGTTGCCGGGCAGGGTCCAGATGGTGGTGGTCCAGATCAGGAAGCTGACGGGCTTGTCGAACTTCGGGAGCTTGCCCAGATCGTCGTGCATGGGGAACTTGACGTAGGCCGTGGTACAGGGGTCATCGTGATACTCGATCTCCGCTTCCGCCAGGGCGGTCTCGTCATGGACGCACCAGTAGACGGGCTTGAGGCCCTTGTAGATGTGGCCGTTGCGGTACATGCGGCCGAAGACGCGCACCTCGTCGGACTCGAAGCCCGGGTCCATGGTGCGGTAGGGATGCTCCCAGTCGCCCACGACGCCCATGCGCTTGAAGCCGTTCATCTGGCGCTGGATGTAGTGCTCGGCGTAGTCGCGGCAGGCGCTGCGGAAGTCCGCGACGCTCATTTCCTTGTGGTTGAGGCGCTGCTCCTTGATGATGGCGCTCTCGATGGGCATGCCGTGGTTGTCCCAGCCGGGGATGTAGGGCACGTGGCGGCCGCGCATCATGTAGCTGCGGTTGATGAAATCCTTGAGGGCCTTGTTCAGGGCGTGACCCATGTGGATGTCGCCGTTGGAGAAGGGAGGGCCGTCATGGAGGTTGAAGCGGGGCAGACCCTCGCTCTTTTTCAGGTGCTCGTTATAGATGTCCAGCTCCTTCCAGCGCTTGAGCATCTCGGGCTCCCGCTTGGGCAGACCGGCACGCATGGGGAAATCGGTTTTCGGCAGGTTGATGGTGTCGTTGAAGTTTTTCTTGGCGTCGGACATGTTGGTGTTTTCTCTCCTTCTGTTCAATTTCCACTTGGGAAAAACCGCCCGCGCACGAGGTTTCCTCCTGCGCGGCGGGTTGCTCTCTTGGCTTTACTCCTCCGAGGAGATGTGGAACATCTGGGTATCCTCGAGGGAATTCTCCGGCGTGAGCTCCACGGGGGCGGCGTCCTGCATGACCAGCTGGCCGTCCAGGGGCTGCTCCTCGTCCTCTTCCGCCTCGGGCAGCTGGGAGGCGTCCACCTCCACCAGGGGGATGCTCTCTTCGGCGGGGGCGGCAGCTTCCGCGGCCGCTTCGGCGGCGGGCTCTTCCGGTTCCACCGGCAGCGCTTCGCGCTGGGCGGCGGCGATGGTATCGAGGTAATCCAGCTGGGTCATGCACATGGCCCGGGTCTCCTCGATGAACTTGACCGTGGCGCTCTGGGCGTTCAGGAGGCGTTCCTCCTCTGCCGCCCGGGCCTGCTGCAGACCGCCGATGGTACGCTGGGAATAAGCGTCGGCATCGGCCATGACCTGCTTGGCATAGGCCTCGGCGTCACTGGTAATCTTACTGGCCGTGGCTTCCGCCTCGGCCAAGATCTCCTCTGCACGCTCCTGGGCGATGCGCAGGGTGCGGCGCATCTCCTCTTCGGTGGCGCGGTACTCCTCCACGGAGGTCACCAGCACCTTGATCTTGCCGCTCAAGACGGCAACTTCCTTCTCTTTCGCGGCCAGGGCCTCGGCGCACTCCTCGCGGAGGCGGTCCACCGCGCCCATGTCATAGCCGGTAAAAAGCACTTTCTCCAGGGTTCTCTCTCTGATATCCTGCGGCGTCATATTCTATATCCCCCAATCTTAGAATTTCAAAATACTGCTCTCCAGCTCGTCCAGCTGGTCGTTGAGAAGGGCCACGCCGTGGGGCGTGAACACCACGGCCTTGAGACTGCCCACCCGCAGCAGCTTGCCGTTCAGGGCATAAGCCGCGCCGGAAAGGGAGTCCGTCATCCGGCGGGAAAGCTCCGGCGAGAGGCGTTCCTCGTTCACGAGGACGATCCGGCCGTACATCATATGGTCAATGATCTCGGTGCCCTCCTCAAAGGTGGTGGGAAGGAAGATCACGAATTCCCGTCCGGCACTGCCGCTCTTGAGATCCACCACCTGGCCGGAGCCCCGGCGGCTGGAGGTGCGGGTGCGGGTGGCCTTGGGCGGGTCGGGAATGGGCTCCGCCTCGATGCTCTCGGAATCGTCGGAGGCAAAGACGCTGCGCCGGGCAGGCCGCTCCTTCTTCTTCCGTTTGGGCGCGGCGGGCGCCGGGGCCGGTTCCGGCCGGGAAGGGTTCTCCACGGTCTCGAACACCGGTTCGTCGTTCATGCCGGGGTCGTAGTATTCATCCTCGTCCACGTCGCCGTAGGCGTCCGTAAAGAGGCCGAGCTTATCCAGAAACGACATCGTCTGATCCCTCGCTTCAAGCGTAGTGTCTCGCGCCGAAAATGGAGGAGCCCACGCGGACCATATTGGCGCCGCAGCGGATGGCGTCCTCAAAATCGTCGCTCATTCCCATGGACAGAAAGTCCATGAAAACATTATCGTATTTTTTTGCCCCAATGTCAATAAAAAGCTGGTGCATTGCGCAAAAATAGTCATGATTCCCGCCCGGTTCCGTGCTGATCGGCGGGATGGCCATGAGACCGCGGACGCGGAGATGGGAATATGTGGAAGCCTTCTCCAGCAGCGCCGGCAGCGCCTCGGGGGCCACACCGGACTTGGCTTCCTCGCCGCCGATGTTCACCTCGATGAGGATGTCCTGGACGATGCCGTGCTTTTCGGCCTGGGCGTCGATCTTCTGGAGCAGGGCTTCAGAGTCCACGCTCTGGATCAGATCCACCAGGCCCACGATCTGGCGCACCTTGTTGGTCTGGAGATGGCCGATGAAGTGCAGGGGCCTTCCCACATAGGCGTCCTGGCCGTGCTTCTCCAGCAGCTCCTGGACGCGGTTTTCGCCGCAGGCGTCCACCCCGGCGGCCACAGCCTCCCGGACGCGGTCGGCGTCGTTCATCTTCGTGGCAGCCACCAGCGTGATGTCGGCGGGATTTCGTCCGCTCTCGATGGCGGCGGCGTCCACCCGTGCCCGGATGGCAGCCACATTCTCGGTGATGCTCATAGTCTCAATCCTTTTTTAAGTTTGGAGTGTGAAGTGTGGAGTGTGGAGTTTCAAGGAATCGACTTCGTCGATGATTCAAACCGCGTGGTTCTGACCGTTTGCGCAGCAAACACTTTAAACTCCAAACTCCAAACTCCTAACTCCACACTGTATTTCAGTTTACGACGTTTCCGTCGCCCAGGTTGCGGCCGGAGACGATGACCTCGTTTTCCGCACGCAGGGAGCCGCCCTCGTTCTCGGCGGCCACCAGATAGAAATCCTCGCCTTCGTAGAGGATCTCCACGGTCTTCAGCTCCATGACCCCGGCGCTGACGGCGTAGACCACCGTCTTGCCGCCCTCCACGTGGACGGCCCGCTTGGGCACCTTGAGGCCGCTGTAGGTCTGGAAGACCACCTCCGCCTCGGATTCCCGCAGGCTCAGGGTCTCCGCCAGGGCGGAGGTGCAGCGGAAGACCACCGCCACCTCGCCCTTGGCCGTGGGCTGGCTGATGGACTGGACCACCGCGCGGACGCTGCTGGAGTTCCGATAGCCGAAGTCCAGGGAGGTCTCCCCGCCCACCTTCAGCCGGGCGGCGTCCTGCTGGGACATGACGGCGGCATAGTACCAGGTGGCGTCGGTGACCAGCTTGCCGATGACGTTGCTGCCCACCTGGACGTTCTGGTCCCGCAGGGCGATGACGCCCTCGGGCTCGATGCCGTTCAGATCATCGGGCTTCAGTCCCTCCCAGCCGTCGGCGTCGGAGGTGAAGATCCCCGCCGCGGGAGCGGCGACGATGTTGCCGGTGTTGATGGCGCTGCGCAGGTCATTCAGCTCCGTCTGGAGATCGTCCAGATCCTTCTGGGTCACGCTGCCCTCGCCGCCCCGCAGGAGGCTGGAGAGGGTCACCGCGGCGTTGTCCAGGCCGGCGGCGTCGGTCTGTGCTGCCGCGCTGCTGAGCCGGGCGACGGTGGCCCGGATGGCAGACTCGGTCTCGGTCTGGTCCGCCGCGTTGCTGAGACTGGCAAGCAGCGAGCGCACATAGGTGATCTCGGTCTCCACCTCGGCCGCCCGGGCGGCCAGATCCAGATCGCTCTGGTCCTGGGTAGCCAGGGCCACGGTGCCGCCGGCGGAAATGTGCTCGCCGTTGTCGATCATATAGGAGATATGGGGCCTGTCCGAAGTGAGCAGCTCCTCGCTGCGGACGATGCAGCCCGTGGTGGTGCCGGACTCGGTGACGGTGATATAGTTCACGGTCTCGGTCTCATACTCCGACTGCACCTGCCGCACCACGGGAATGGCGATATAGAGCGCCAGAATCACCACAATGACCGCGGTGACCCAATAGGACACGCGGCTGAAGCCGGTTCGTTTGGTTTTCATGGCGCAATTCACCTACCCCTGAGAGAGCTCAGTCCTCCGGCCACTCCAGATTGCGGCTGGGAGCCACGGTGGAGATCGCGTGCTTGAAGATCATCTGCTGCCGACCCTCACTCTCCAGCAGGACGACGAAGTTGTCGAACCCGCGCAGGGTGCCGCGCATCTGAAATCCGTTGACCAGAAACAGCGTCACCGGGACGCGCTCCGTGCGGATGCGGTTGAGGAAGCTCTCCTGTAAATTCTGTACTTTCTGCATAGCCAAACGCTCCTTCTCTTTAGAGCGGGCCATTTTATAAGTATACCACATTCTCCCGCCCCATGAAATAGTGAAATTCTACAAATAAAACCCAGTGCCATCCAGCTCCGGCGATTCATTTGCAGTACTTCATTCTATTCCATGGCTGCGGAGGAATTCTGTCGAATGCCGCAGGGCCTCTGCCAGGTCCGGCGATTTTCCGAACCGGTGCCATTCCGTGGCGGCGTCCCGGCGGAACCAGGTTAGCTGCCGCTTGGCGTAGCGGCGGGATTCCTGGCGGATCTTCTCCGCCGCTTCCCCGGCGCTGCAGCGTCCCCGCACCGCGTCCACGGCCTCCTTGTAGCCGATGGCCTGCATGGCGGTGCAGCCGGCATCCACCCCGGAACCCAGCAGGGCGCGCACTTCCTCCAGAAGTCCCATTTCGAACATGCGGTCCACCCGCCGGTCGATCCGGTCGTAGAGATCCTGCCGGTCGAGAAAGTCCAGGGCCAGCTTCGCCGCCTCATACCGGGGCGGCAGTGCCCGGGTCTCGGCGTCGTGCCGGGTGATGGTCTTCCCCGTGAGCAGATAGACCTCCATGGCCCGGACGATGCGCTTTTTGTCCGCCGGGTGGAGCTTTGCCGCCCGCTCCGGGTCCACCTTCCGCAGCTCGCCCAGAAGTCCCGCCCCGCCCAGCTCATCATAGCGCTCGCTGAGCTCCTGACGCAGGGCCGGGTCCACCGGCCCGCCGGCGAAGGTCCTGCCTGAGAGCAGGGAGTCGATATAGAGCCCCGTGCCGCCGACGATCACCGGCAGCTTCCCCCGGGCGAGGATGTCCTCCACGCAGGCGGAGGCCTCCTCCACATACCGGGCCACGGAGTAGTTTTCCTCCGGGTCTGCCACATCCATCATGTGGTGCGGTACGCCCTGCATCTCCTCGGCGGTGGGCTTGGCGGTGCCCACGTCCATGCGGCGGTAAATCTGCATGGAGTCGGCAGAGACCACCTCCCCGCCCAGTTTCAGGCACAAAGCGACCCCCAGCGCGGTCTTTCCGGAGGCCGTGGGCCCTGTTATGACAGCGATTTTCGGCGCCATAAGCAAATTTCTCCTTAAATTTTCATTTTAGGGCTATGCAAATTATTAGAAAAGTGTTAAAATCCCCATGTTATCATTGAAAAACCACGGAATTTCACGATGAGGTGATCGATTGAACATTAAAATTTCCGCCGACAGCACCTGCGACCTCTCCCCTGCGCTGATTGAGCAGTACGGCATCGGCATTACCCC
>CAMHRJ010000111.1 GCA_946187475.1 uncultured Clostridia bacterium
TATGGCAAAACAGCAAGGCTGTTTTGCTGCGCAGCAAAGCTGCGCGGCGAAAAGCGTATTCGCTTTTCGCCATCATATAATCATTATAATGATCATCGGATGGCGAAAAGCCAAAAAGCTTTTCACCGCGCCGCTGACAAAAAAAGCTGCGTTCGGTTACAGCTTGAAATTGACGGGGGCCGGGGCGCGGTGATACAATATGCTCGAAAAGCAAAACGGCGCCGCGCTGCGGCGCGGCAAACTGCATTTGGGGAGGCATATGGAATGGAGAAAAAGACGCTGTTTTGTCTGGGGGCGGGACTTGCGGGCGCCGTCGCGCTGCCGCTGTTCCTGCTCGCGCCGGGGAGCGCGTCCAGACGGCAGAGGGAGCCCTTCCGGGGCATGAATTATGCCCATCGCGGCCTGCATACGCGCGACAAATCCGTTCCCGAGAACTCGCTGGAGGCCTTCCGCCTCGCCGCGCGGGCGGGCTACGGCATCGAGCTGGACGTTCGCCTCAGCAAGGACGGGCAGGTCGTGGTGTTCCATGACGACACGCTGCTGCGCGTCTGCGGGCTTGACAAGCGCGTTGACGAGCTGACTTACGCCGAGCTCAGCCAGCTTCGCCTCTGCGGCACCGAGCATCGCATCCCGCTCTTCTCCGAGGCGCTGGGCGTCATCCGCGGGCGCGGCCCGCTGATCGTGGAGCTCAAGACCGGCCCGCGCAACCGCGAGCTCTGTGAAAAGACCTATCAGATGCTCGAGCGTTACCGGGGCGACGTGTGCGTGGAGAGCTTCAACCCCTTTATCGTCGCCTGGTTCCGCCTGCACGGGCGGGACGTCGTGCGCGGGCAGCTGTCCATGCCGGCGGCGCGCTACAAGAGCGATGGCATGAGCCTGGTGCAGGGCTTCCTCCTGAGCCGCACGCTGATGAACTTCCTCTCCCGTCCGCAGTTTATCGCCTACCGCATCGGCCCGCGGCCGCTGGCGGTGCGTCTCGTTGAGGCGCTCGGCGCGATGAAGTTCGGCTGGACCTCCCACGAGCCGCGCAACGAGAAGGGGCGCGACGGTGTGATCTTCGAGTTTTACCGTCCCAAGGTCAAATATAAGTAAAAAACGAAAAACCGGGGAAGCGATCCTTCCCCGGTTTTCCGTATCATTCGTCGGTGACGGCGTCGCTGCGGAAGAGCAGCGAGATGCACCAGAGCGCCGCCAGACCGACCAGCGTATAGATCACGCGGCTGACGGTGGCCGTCTGGCCGCCGAAGAGCCAGGCCACGAGGTCAAAGCGGAACAGACCGATGCTGCCCCAGTTGATGCCGCCGATGATGGCGAGCACGAGGGCAATGCGATCCATGAGCATGAGCCATTCTCCTTTCCGGCGTCCGGGCGCTGCCCGGGCGAGCGTTTTCGCAGACTATTCTGCCCGCCCGGAGTAAAAAATATGCATTCGACAAAAGCAGTGCGCCTTCGCTCTTGCAAAATTTTCGCCGCCGCGCTAAGCTAAGAGCACGGTGAGGCGGCACGGGAGCCGTCCTCCCGCCCGCCGCAAGCTCATATCTTTATCCCACACCCTGAACTCGCGGGCCGCTTTTGCGGCCCGCATTTTTTGTCGCAGCGAAAGCAGCCCGCGGCCTCGTCCGGCGCAATTCTTTCTTGGAAATCTTTCTAAGTAAACGATGATGAAATGCGGCGACAGCGACCGGCGAGCAAATTTGCGTCAGATCAAGGCACAAAAACAGCGGTGCTTTTTGTTTTATGAGGCAGCTCAGGAGAAGCTGACGCGGAGCTCCTGCTCCAGCGTCTCCCGGGAGCTGCCGCCCACGAAGACGCGGAAGAGGCCGTCCTCCAGGCGGTATTGCCCGTCATTGTCGTAGAAGCCGAGATCCTTCTTCGGCAGGCGGAAGCGGAGCTCCCGATCCTCCCCGGGGACAAGCGTGACGCGCTGATAGTCCTTCAGCTCCTTCACCGGACGCACGAGGCTCGCCGCCACATCCCGGATATAGAGCTGTACGACCTCGGTTCCCGCGCGCTCGCCGGTGTTCTTCAGATGCACGGCAATTTCCAGCGCGTCATCTGCTTCGGAAACGCGCAGCTCGTCATAGGCGAAGCTCGTGTAGCTCAGGCCGTGGCCGAAGGGATAGAGGGATTCCCAGGGGGCGTCCAGATAGCGGGAGGTGAACTTGCTCTTGCTGCCCGGGCGGCCGGTGCTGGGATGGTTGTAGTAGATGGGGCACTGACCCGTCACCGCCGGGAAGGAGGAGGAGAGCTTGCCGGAGGGGTTCACGTCGCCCAGCAGGACGGAGGCCACCGCGTCGCCCATGCGGATGCCCAGATGCCAGGCCTCCAGAATGGCGGGCAGATGCTCCGCCTCCCACTGCAGGGCCAGGGGTCGGCCGTTCATAAGGACGGTGACCACCGGCTTGCCGGAGGCCAGAAGCTTTTCCAGCAGCTCCCGCTGTTTGCCGGGAAGGCCGGTATCCGCTTTGGAGGAGGCTTCGCCGGACATGGCGTCGGTCTCGCCCACCACAGCCACGATCACATCGCCGTTTTCACAGGCCCGGGCGATCTCTTCCCCGTTGAGCTCGCCCTCCGGGCCGCCGCAGGGATAGTACTGCACATCGGCTCCGGCAGCTTCCAGGCCTGCGCGGATGGAAACGCAGTCCTCCGGCTTCCAGGCCATGGCCCAGGCGCCGCAGACCTCGTTGCGGTCGTCGGCCAGCCTGCCGACCAGACTGATCTTCTGCTTCCGGTTCAGCGGCAGCAGAGCGCCCTCGTTTTTCAGCAGCACCATGGATTCCTCGGCTGCCTTGCGGCAGAGGGCGATATGCGCCGCAGGAAGGCCTTTTTCATAGGCCTCGATATCCGCTTCAGGCACATAGGGATCGTCAAAGAGCCCCAGCCAGACCTTCACGGAGAGGATGCGCCGCACGGCCTCGTCGATGACGGCCATGGGCACCGTGCCCTTCTCAACTGCCTCTTTCAGATAGTCCTTGTAGATATGGGTGCCCATGTCCATGTCCATGCCGGCGAGGGCAGCCTGGACGCCCGCGTCCCGGTCGTCCTCGGCGATGCCGTGAACCACGCACTCCCGGATGGCGTTGGCGTCGCTGACCACGAAGCCCTCCAGGCCGAATTCGCCCTTGAGAACATCCCGCAGCAGCCACTTGTTCACGGTGCAGGGGACGCCGTTGAGGTCGTTGAAGGCGGCCATGACCGTAGCCGCGCCCTCGTCCATCGCGGCGCGGAAGGCGGGCAGATAGACGTTATAGAGATTCGAGACGGACATGGAGGTGGTGTTGTAGTCCCGGCCGGATTCGCAGGCGCCGTAGGCCACATAGTGCTTGGTGCAGGCGGCCACATAGTTTTTCACGCTGCTCCGGTCGTTCTGCAGGCCGCGGATCTTGGCCCGGGCAAAGCGGCTGCCGAGGAGGGGATCCTCCCCGGGCCCCTCGGAGACCCGACCCCAGCGGGAGTCGCGCGCCGCGTCGATCATGGGGGCAAAGTTCCAGTTGATGCCGTGGGCGCGGCTTTCCCTGGCCGCCATGCGGGCGGTCTCCTCAAAGAGAGCGTCGTCGAAGCTGCAGGCCTCGCCGATGGCGATGGGAAACACGCTGCGAAAGCCGTGGATCACATCGAAGCCGATGATGAGGGGGATGCCGAGACGGCTTTCCTCCACGGCGATCTTCTGCAGCCGGTTATTCTCGCGCGGGTCGTTGACCATCATGCTGCCCACACGCCCGGCGCGAATGTCCTCCTCATGATAGTCCTGGGTGGCGGTGGCCATGATGCGCCCGAATTCCTCCTGGGAGATGCGCCCGTCGGTCATCATTTCGATGAGTTCGGAAAAGGGCACGTCGAAGCCGCCCACGATGGAGGGGGACTCCTGGTTCATCTGGCCGATCTTCTCCTCCAGCGTCATGCGGGAGAGCAGATCCTCCACAAAGACTTTCTGCTTTTCTGTCAGTTTCATCTTTCGTTCTCCTTTACAGATCCTCGTATTCCGCCCAGGCGAAGGCGGCGCGGTTTTCGCTGTCACTGCCGTTGGAGCTTGCAAAGAGGGCCAGCATCTCGCCCACCATGCAGCCCACCTTTTCCGGGTTGATGGCGGCGCCGTCGGTGTGAGCCAGCTCCGTCAGCTGCGTTTCGTCTGCGCCGAAGCGGAAGATATAGTCGTTCCCGCAAAGCTCCGTCTCCAGCACGATCTCCTCGCCCTCCCAGGGCGCCGAGGCCAGCACTTCCCGCTTCGTCACCGCGGTAAAGCCCGGGATGTAGGGCGGCAGCGCATAGTCGGCGGTGAAGCGCAGCAGCTGCAGCAGGGTCTGTCCGTTCTCCCGGGTAAGCTGCAGATGGTACTGGTGGTTCATGGCCTGCACCACGGCGATACCGGCGCTCTCTGCATTCTCGGGCGTAAAGCGCAGCCGGGCGGCAAAGCGGCAGTGGGGCTGCAGGCGGCGGCGGGCCAGGCAGGAGACGAAGTTTGCCTCCGAGTGGCTCAGCTCCATGCTCATGGGCTGCAGCGGGTCGGCAAGCGCCTGCTTCAGGCAGCGGAGGGAAAGACCTTCTCCCCCCGTCTCCCAGAATTTTTCATAGGGTCTGCCCCAGAAGCACCAGTCGAGGCCAAGCCCGTCCGCAAAGGTGTCGCGCACAGGCTTTGCGGGCAGCTCCGTCCAGGGAAGGCTCTCCGGAAAATCGTATTCCCACTCCACCCTGCCGGTGTCAGGCGTGAACAGGGGCCAGTCCAGCTCCCAGCGCACGGGGACGATAAAGGTCTCCCGACCCAGGTTCTTACTCTTCCCGCCGATCAGCCGGGAGGCCAGGAACACAGCGTACCAGCTGCCGTCCGGCAGGTCGATGAGGTCGGCGTGCCCCGCGTTCTGGATGGCGGCGCGCTGCCCCAGGTGGCGCATGGTCAGCACCGGGTTGGCCCTGCAGCTCTCATAGGGGCCGAAGACCGATTCGCTGCGGGCCACGGTGGCGGAATGATACTGCTCGGTGCCGCCCTCGGCGATCAGCAGATAATAGTACTTCCCGATGTGATAGATGTGCGGCGCCTCGGGGGAGGCAGCGCCCGCCATGGCGCCGCCCCAGAGGGGGTGGGGCTCGGAGGCCATGCGGAAGTTCTCGATATCATAGCTTGCCGCCCAGATGCCCTGACGCAGACCGCCCCTGCCGTCCGGCCAGTTCTGCGCCGTGCCCATGATGTAGCACGCGCCGTCGGTATCGAAGAAAATGGAGGCGTCGATGCCCGGCACGTCGGTCAGCCAGTGGGGCTCGGACCAGGGGCCGGCGGGGTCTTTGGCTGTGACGATGAAGTTGCCCCGGTCGCCGAAGTTGCAGTTGATGAGATAGAAGCTGCCGTCATGCCAGCGGATGGTGGGGGCCATGACGCCGCCGTTGCCGCAGTTTTTCTCCACATGAAAGCCGTTTTCCGGCGTCATGACATAGCACAGCTGCTCCCAGTGCTGCAGATCCCGGCTGTGAAACAGGGGGATGCCGGGGCAGAGTTCGAAGCTGGAGCAGACGAGGTAGAAATCCTCACCCACCCGGCAGATGGAGGGATCGGGATAAAAGCCGGGCAAAATGGGGTTATGAAGCTTGTGTTCCATCCATGTCCTCCCGCGCGTCAAATGTTTGGTATCTTGTGAAGGGCCTCGTTCAGCTCGTCAAAGCGGTCCGTGTCGATGCCCCGCTCGGCCAGCAGCTCCCGCAGGGTCATCTTGCCGAGAGCCTGCATCATGTCCTCAAAGCTCATTTCCGGGGCAAAGGGCACGATCTTTTCCCGCATTTTCCCGATGGTGGGGGCCAGCACCCGCCGCGCCTCGGGATTGCCGAAGATGCGGGCAATGCTGCAGTCCAGGCTCAGCCAGGCCATGGCGTCGTCGTTCACATGGGCGCGGAGCACCGGCTCGGTCATGCCCTGGGAACCGAAGTCGCCGAAGAGGTCCCGCAGAAAGGCGATGCTGTCTGCCACCCAGTTTTCGCCCCGGCGGGGGAAAACGGTCTCCAGCCCCTGGAGGGAGGGATCCCCGGTGGAAAAGCCGTGGGGGCCGTAGGGATAGATGTGGCACTCAAAGCTGGTCTGGAAGCGGTTCAGGGCGTTCATCATGTCCAGAGTGTTCTGGATGGGCACCACGCTGTCGCTGCGGGTGGCGAAAAGGAAGCAGGGGCAGGTGTTCCCGTCCACCGCCCCGACGATGGAGGGCTTGTCCTCTCCCAGTTCGTGGGCGGTGTCCTCCCGCAGCACCGCATAGCCCAGAACGGCGGCGTTGGGGCGGTTGACGCTCATGGTGGCGGCGGCTCCGGCCAGGTGACCGCCGGCGGAGAAGCCGATCACGGCGATCTTGTCCGGGATCACATGCCACTCGTCTGCGCGCTCCCGGATCAGGGACATGGCCTGCTCGTAGTCGTTGAGGGGATTGGGCCAGGCGGCGTCCGCGCCAACGGAGTAGCGCAGGATAAAGGCGTGATAGCCCGCCTTCAGATAGGGCATGGCCACCGGGTCCGCCTCCCGGTCGGAGCAGAACATGTAGCCGCCGCCGGGGATCACCAGCACGGCGGGCCGGGCCTCGATGCCGCGAAACTCCCCGCCAACGCCCTGGACCATGGCGGTCAGGGTCACGTTGCGCTCTTGATTCAGTGTGATCGTCTCGTAACGCATTTTATCCTCCTGTAATGCTTATATGATGGCGAAAAGCGAAAAAGCTTTTCGCCGCGCCGCTTTGCGGCGCAGCAAAACAGCAGGGCTGTTTTGCCATATATTCATTATGGATATGACCGGATCAGGGCGATCCGGTCATATCTTGCTTCGGTGGTGTTGGTTTATTTATCCCAGGCGTGCTTGCCGGCCTCCAGGTCGGCACGGATCTCGGCAACGCGCTTGTCATCCAGCTTGTACCAGAACAGAGGTACCATGGAGAGAACGCCGATGACGGCGGGGATGATGTTGACAACAACGTTGATGCCGGTGCAGGCAGCGGGAGTCTGGACGGCATTGGGAACGTAGCCCACAGCGGAGAGCAGCAGCACGCCAATAGAGCCGACGAAGGCGGTGGCGAGCTTCACGCCGAAGCTGAGGAAGGAGGCGACCAGGCCTTCCTGGCGCTTGCCAAGCTTCCAGTCGCCGTACTCGAGGGAGTCGCCGATCATGCCCGGGC
>CAMHRJ010000112.1 GCA_946187475.1 uncultured Clostridia bacterium
TCTTGAAAATAAAATCGATTTGTAATATATTATGTTTACGTCAATTATGTAAATTGTACTGTTATGGAGCTTTGCCGCATATCCTGTCCACGGTGATGGAATATGAGACGAACCCGAATGAGACGAATCGCCCGATTTCGGCGGCCTCCGCGACCGACCAGGAGGAGATGGTCAGCAGGGTGGAGCTTCATGGCCCTCGGCTATCTGGCAGGTTGCGCGGCAGGCGTCTGGATGGCGGCTACTGCGAATTTGCCGGTAACCTGGATGGATGCCGGATTGTATGGGGTTGCCACAGAGAACGATTTGCTTTCTGCCTTGACGCGCTGCGGAACCTATGGCTTTGGGATGCTGCTGCTCAGCACATCCTATCTTGGCTTTGTTCTGGTTCCGCTGATTCTGTCCTTTAAGGGCTTTTTGACCGGCAGCGCGATTACGGTCTGTCTCCGCGGCGATGCCGCGGATGCGTGGGCGACGATTTTGATTCAAATCGGCTTGCCCGGTCTGCTGCTTTTGCCGGCCCTGCTGCTTTTGGGCGCCCTCAGCATGCGTCGATCCGCGCGGCTGATGGCTCTGCGCTGGAGCGAGCAGCCGCTCCCGCCCCAGGAGAGCGATTCGCGGCCGCTTGCTTTGGCGGCAATTCTGCTGCTGCTCACAGCGGCGGTAAAAACCTATGTGATTCCGGCCATTTGGAATTGGCTTTGATTGAATGATTCAGAGAGGAGGTGCGTCCGGTGACCAACGCGCAAAGTCTGGAGCGCTATGAACGGTATCTGACCGAGGTGAAGAAGGCATCGAACAATACGCTGTCTTCCTATCTGCGGGATGTCCGTCAACTGGGCGAATACCTGGTGGCAAATACGGAGGTTGCGCTGGATACGGCGACAGAAGATGATCTGGCCGAATACATCGAAGCGCTGCGAGCGAAAGGGAAGTCGGTATCCACAGTCTCCCGTGCCATTGCCTCGCTGAAGAATTTCTATCAGTTCTTACTGGAGGAGCACGTGGTAGATGCACTGCCCACGGGCAAGCTGGTGCCGGATAAGGCCACCCAGAAGCTGCCGCAGATTCTCTCCAGTCAGGAAGTAGATCTCCTGTTGGAACAGCCCCAATGTGTGGATATGAAGGGCTACCGCGACAAGGCCATGCTGGAGCTGCTGTATGCCACGGGCATTCGCGTCAGTGAGCTGATCAGCCTGAACATCACGGATGTGGACCTGGGAAGCGCGGTCATCCACTGCAAGAAGAAGGACAAGGTTCGCGCCATTCCGCTCTATCCCAAAGCGGTCATGGCTTTGTCGGAATACATCGAGTTCATCCGTCCCCAGATGATCGCCACGCCGGACGAGCAATCGCTGTTCGTGAACATCAGCGGCGAGCGCATGTCCCGCCAGGGCTTCTGGAAGATTATCAAGCACTACCAGCAGAAGGCGGGCATCGAAAAGACCATCACGCCTCACACCCTGCGCCACTCCTTCGCGGCGCACCTGCTGGAAAACGGCGCGGATCTGCACTCCATCCAGGAGATGCTGGGTCACGCGGACATCTCTTCCACCCAGGTCTATTCTCAGCTGGTGAAAAAGCAGCTGAAGGACGTCTACAGCAAAGCCCATCCAAGAGCATAAAAAAGCCCCTGCATTCCGAGAACACGGAATGCAGGGGAATTGTTTTTTTTGATTACGCTGCTTTCGGCAGCAGCATGCCGGTTTTGGTGAGTGCCCGGCGCAGCAGCAGAAGGGACATGGCCAGGCTCATGATCTCCGCGATGGGGAAGGCGTACCAGATGTTCGCCAGCACGCCGGTTCCGGCGAGGAGATAGGCGCTGGGAATCAGAACCACGATCTGACGGGCGATGGAGATCAGCATGCCGTAAATGCTGTATCCCAGGGCCTGACAGGTGGAGGAGCTGATGATGCAGATGCCGGCGAAGAGGAAAGAGAGGCTGATGCGGTGCAGAGCCGGGACGCCGATCTCCAGCATGGTTTCCGAGGCGTCAAACCAGCCCAGCAGCACATCCGGGATGAGCTGGAAGGCGGCAAAGCCAAGAAGCATGATGCCGACTGCGTAGCACATCGCAAAGCGGAAGGTTTTGTGGATGCGCTCCGGCTTCTGGGCGCCGTAATTGAAGGCAACAATGGGAACCATACCGTTGTTCAGGCCGAACACCGGCATGAAGATGAAGCTCTGGAGCTTGAAGTAGGCGCCATAGACCGCAACTGCCGTCGGCGTGAAGCGGAAGAGCAGAATGTCCATGATGTAGGTCGTGATGGAGCCGATGCAGGCCATGATGATGGAGGGCACGCTGATGACGGCAATCTCCTTCTGCAGTCCCCAGTCAAACCGGACTTTCTTGAGATTCAGGTGAATTTCCGGGTTCTTGCGCCGGTTGAGCCAGATTCCGAACAGGGCACTGGCCCACTGTCCGATGACGGTGGCGTAGGCGGCGCCGGCAATGCCGAATTTGGGGCATCCCAGCAGACCGAAGATCATGATGGGGTCCAGGATGATGTTGGTCACCGCGCCCACCAGCTGCACCATCATGGAATAGACCGTGCGTCCGGTGCTCTGGAGATAGCGCTCATAGGTGATGGAAATGAAGATGCCGAGACTCAACATCATGCAGATGCGCAGATAGGTCACACCGTAGTGCACGATCTCCTCGATGTTTGTCTGGGAGCGCATGAAGGCTTCCACGCCCAGCCAGCCTACCAGCACCATGGCCGCGCAGCTGATCAGCTCGATCAGCAGACCCTGCAGGGCCACATCATTCGCGCGCTTGAGGTTTTTCTGCCCCAGGGCACGGCTGATCAGGGCGTTGATGCCGACGCCGAAGCCCACACTGACGGAGATCATGATGTTTTGCAGCGGGAAACCCACCGAGACTGCCGTGAGCGCGTCCTCGCTCAATCGAGCGACGAAGATGCTGTCTACCACGTTGTACAGCGCCTGGACCATCATGGAGATCATCATGGGAATCGCCATGGAGAGCAGAAGCTTATTTTCGGGCATATAGCCCATTTTGTTTTCCTGAATGCGTTCTTCTGTCATAGGAAACACCTGTTCATGGAAAAATGTTTTGGAGCAAGATAAATCCCGAAATCAGAATCGATTTCGGGATTTACATGGTGGACGATACAGGACTTGAACCTGTGACCCTCCGCACGTCAAGCGGATGCTCATACCAGCTGAGCTAATCGTCCGTGTCAACAAACGCGATTATATACTATTCTCCGGGGTTTGTCAATTCCTAATTTCATATTTTTTGTGTTTTTCCGAATAGTAAATATGATTTCATTCCCAAAAGAAACAAATTAAAACAAAAATTATTAAATACTTTGCAAATTCGCTTGCTTTCTGATACATATTTGTATATAATAGAGCAGTCAAAGAGAATACCCATACCAAACGAGGTTTTGATATGAAAAAAACATTGCTTCAAATCTGCTCCATTCTGCTGGCCGTGACGCTGCTGTGCAGCGCCGCCATGGCAGCGGGGGAGGTCTATGTGAACGACGCCGGCGGCACAATCTCCGGAGATTTCTCCGAAGTCTATGCGGTGGGAAATAGCGGAACCCAGCAGATCGGCAGCACCACTGCTACCGCCATGACCGCTGCGGGCCTCAAGAAAGTCGGCGATGTGAGCCAGGACTATGACCCGGTTCCCGTGGACCTGAAAACCCTGCGCGTGGGCCTGTATTACGGTTCGACCACCCGTGGGGAGGTATCCCTCACGCTCACCAACGGCAACGCTTTCCGCGTGGGTTACTTCGACGAAAACCGGAGCTTTGTGGAGCTTGCCAAGGTCAGCGGCGCGGGCATTACCGTTGCCCCGGACCAAACGGCCAAGATCGACGCGGGTCAGCTCGGCGGTTATCACATCCGTCTGAACCAGACCTACGCAAGCGCGGACGAGGCTCAGAATGCGGCGAATGCCGCGGGTGGGTTCCCGTTCTACTCCAATGGGGAATACGCCGTGCTGATCGGCAGCTATACCTCCAAAGACGACGCGGAAGCTTCCCTGAAGAAAAACGGCTGGTCCGGCAGCGTGTACAAAGCAACGGACCGCAGCGTGCTGCTGCTCAAAGGCGGCACTTTGCAGGTGCTCTTCGGCTTCGACTGCGGCTCCAGCTATTCGATGGCGGTGTCTCCGGTTTCTGACGGCAAGGCGGTTACGAAGTGCGGCTCTTATAGCTACTATGGCGACTTCCAGTTCACGCGACTGACCGGCGATGACCTGACGGTGGTGAATTTCATCGGTCTGGAGGATTACACCAAAGGCGTCCTGGCCAACGAAATGGCTCCGGATTGGCCTCTGGAGGCTCTGAAGGCTCAGGCGGTGCTGGCGCGTACCTATGCTGTGGCAAACCAGAACAAGTTCCGCGCCTATGGCTTCGATCTCTCCAATGACACGAATTCTCAGGTCTACAGAGGCCTGAATGAGACCACGGACAAGACCAATCAGGCCGTGGACGATACGGCAGGGCAGTTTGTGCGCTATCAGGGCACGGTCTGCGCGGTCTATTATTTCGCTGCCGACGGCGGCGCAACAGAAGATTCCGAAAATGTCTGGTCCGACACGGTGGTGCCGTACCTCCGGGGAATCAAAGATCCCTATGAGGCAGACATCGACTTCTACTGCAAGTCCTGGAGTATCACGGTTCCCAAGTCTCAGACAGGGGAGATCACCACGACCAAGACGCCCATCGGCAACATTCAGTCCCTGACCGTGGACGGCAAGACCTACAACAAGGACAACGTGCGCAGCTTCCTCAAGAGCATCGGCGCGCGCTATACCAGCCGCCACTTCACCGTCACCGAAAACGGCAGCAACTATGTGATCACCGGCGGCGGCTATGGTCACAACCTGGGCATGAGTCAGTGGGGTGCCTACTCCATGGCCAAGGTGCACAACATGACCTATGACCAGATCATCAGTTTTTACTTTACCGGAGCCTACGTTGGATGAAAAAATCGGATTTCTATTTTGACCTGCCTGAAGAATTGATTGCCCAGACGCCGCTGGAGCGCAGAGACGCTTCCCGGCTTCTGGTGCTGGATAAGACCACCGGCGAGACAGTACACCGGCATTTCTATGATCTGCCGGAGTATCTGGAGCCGGGGGACTGCCTGGTATTGAACGACTCCCGCGTGCTGCCCGCCCGGCTGCTGGGCAACCGCATGACCGGCGGAGCCGTGGAGGTTCTGCTCCTGCGGGATCTGGGTGATGGGAAATGGGAGTGCCTGACCCGCCCGGGCCGCAAAACTCAGCCCGGCGTGGAGCTGACCTTCGGAGAAGGTAAGCTCACCGCCACGGTGACAGATGCCCTTCCCGACGGCAATAAGGTCGTACAGTTTCATTATGACGGCATTTTCCTGGAGATTCTGGAGACCTTGGGCAAGATGCCCCTGCCGCCTTACATCAAGGCGGAGCTGGAAGATCAGGAGCGCTATCAGACGGTTTATTCCCGGGCAATCGGCAGCGCTGCGGCGCCCACCGCCGGCCTGCACTTCACGCCGGAGCTTCTGCAGCAGATCGCGGACAAAGGCGTGCACATTTGCTATGTGACGCTCCATGTGGGACTAGGCACCTTCCGGCCTGTGAAGGAGGAAGAGATCACCGACCACATCATGCATTCGGAGTATTGTGAGATCCCGCCGGAGACTGCCGAGGTGATTCGCCAAACAAAGGCGGCAGGGAAGCGGGTCATTGCCGTGGGAACCACTTCCTGCCGAACCCTGGAGAGCTTCACAACGCCCGAGGGCGTCACCGAGGCCAAAGGCGGCTGGACGGACATCTTCATCTATCCCGGCTATACCTTCAAGTGCATCGACGCCCTGGTGACCAACTTCCACCTGCCTGAGAGCACCCTTATCATGCTGGTCTCTGCCTTGGCAGGCCGCGAGCATATCCTGAGTGCCTATCAGAAGGCAGTTGAGAACCGGTACAGATTCTTTTCCTTCGGCGACGCCATGCTCATTCATTAATATCAACTTCGCAGAGTGCTGGTCATTCTGCGATTTTTATGTTATATAGTAACAATTTAATTACAAAAGTTATCCAAAAGTGTTGACATAATTCAAAAATATGATAGAATATAGTATACTTTGTTGTTAAAAGGGAAGGGGGCGAAACCATGCGAAAGCTTGCGCTTTGGGAGGCACGGCATCCGAAGACGGTGCTGCTGTTTGCGCTGCTGCTTTGCATTCCGGCGTTCATCGGTTTCGTCTGCACCCGCGTGAATTATGATATTCTGTCTTATCTGCCGGACGATCTGCCCTCGGTGCAGGGCGAGCTGGTATTGGATGAGACCTTTCATACCGCCGGCATTTCAATCGTCGTGGTGGAAAATGCGCCTGCGAAGGAAGCCGCTGCCCTCAAGGAACGGATCGAGCAGGTGGACGGTGTGGGCGACGTCATCTGGGTCGACAACATCGCGGACATCACCGTGCCCCGGGAAATCCTTCCGGATTTGATTCAGAAGGTGTTCTACAGCAAAGACGGAAACGCCACCATGATGATGGTGCAGTATGACCCGGAATATACTGCCGACGACCTGATGATCACCATCGACCAGATCAAAGATTTGCTGGCGCAGAACCAATTTATCAGCGGCCTTTCCGTCATCGTGGCGGATACAAAAATGATGGCCGATGAGCAGGCGCCCATCTACATCGCCATTGCAGTGACCCTGGCTCTGGCCATCATGGCGGTGACCATGGAATCCTGGCTCCAGCCGCTGGTGATTTTGGCGGCGCTGGGCATCGCGGTGCTCTATAACATGGGCACGAACTTCTTTATGGGTTCCATCTCCTTTATCACCCAATGCGTGGCGGCGGTGCTGCAGCTGGGCGTCACCATGGACTACTCCATCTTCCTGATCGACCGTTATCACGAGGAGCGCCGACAGCACGATACCCGGGAGGAGGCCATGGCCTCCGCAGTGGTGAAGTCCTTCACGGCTCTCACCGGAAGCGCCCTCACCACAGTATTCGGCTTCGCGGCCCTATGCTTCATGCGCCTGAAGCTGGGCTTCGACATTGGCTTTGTCATGGCCAAGGGCGTGGCCTTCGGTGTACTGACGGTCATCTTTGTCCTGCCGGCGATTCTGCTGCTGATGGAAGACCTCATGGACCGC